>JAFZOA010000363.1 GCA_017550775.1 Ruminiclostridium sp.
CCTCATGCGCGACCTGCTCCAGTCGTGCAAGTATAGCGGCGGGCGGCTCGAAGTCCGGAAACCCCTGTGATAGGTTGACTGCACCGTATTTGTTGGATATCCGGGTCATGCGACGGATCACCGAATCGGTGAAATCTGCGGTTCGTTTTGAAAGTGTCGGCATAATGTCTCTTTTCCTTCTGTTCTTTCGGATTTTATCAATTAAAGTATATGCGGTTTGTGATCGTTTATCGAAGTATTTTCATTTCTTATTCATCATCATCGTCAAGGTGAACGCGGCGAAGAAGCGGACTTGCTTTTGTGGGTCCGAACAAAGCGTCCATGACGTGCTTGGTCTTGTGCGATACGGGAAGTCCGTCCGAGTCAACGAGGTTTTCCTCACGCGTAAAGCCGTCCTCACGGGTGATTCCCTCAAGAATATGTGAGAAGTCTGCTTTTTCGGACTGTCCGCTGTCGCTTAAACCGGAACCGTTCGCGGTGTATCCGCGGTATGCCGCTACAGCGCTTGCGGGTGGTGTGGGTCTTACTATCTCGTCCGCGGAGATCTGACCTTCAAGCTCCGGCTGGTTATCTTCCTGTATTCTCTCACGGCTCTGCTCCTCTATGTTCTGACGGAGCTTTTCGTACGGTGAGGGCTCGATATAATCGTTGTTCTGCTCGGACGCAAAAATATTACCGCGGCGAGGTACAAATACCTTCACATCCTCATCCCGGACAGTTTCTGCGGCATCCCGTCCATATCTTTCCGCTGTGCTTGGTTCATTAGCCGGTCCGTAAGCTTCAACAGGATCTCGGCGCTGTGCATCGCGTTCCTGTTTAACCTGCGATATGAAAGAGGGTGTCCGGTTCTCGTCGCCGTTAGGGATAACAACAGTCTTCTGCTTAGCGGCGATATCCTGAGCCTGAGCCGAGCCGCTCTTGATTATGCGGGACGCAGGCTGAGGCCGGAATTGCTGCGGATTGTAATACTGCTGCTGATACATCTGATTGTTCGCGGCGGGCGGCTGCTGTGAGTACTGGGCGACATTAGTGTAACCCTGACGCGCGGCTGCGAAGCCCTGCTGCTGAATCTGCTGAGACGGAGGGTTCGTGGCGGGCTGCGAATTATACTGTGACGGATAGCTGTAAGCCTGCATACCCGCCGGGTCATAGCTCATAAAACCCTGCTGCGGATACGGATAGGCGGCGTTCTGCTTTGGTTCGGAGTTTCGTGACCTGTCTGCCGCAAAAAGCCTTCTTACCGCGTCCATAGCGGCTTTTTCGGATTCAGCGAGCGTAGACATCGGAGAGGAAGCAGATATTGGAGCCGTTACCTGGTCTCGCTCGACCTTCTCGAATACGAATTTCTTGATGTGCTTGCCGTTCTCGGTAAGCTCTTCTTCCTCTTCCGGCTCGGGCTCTTCATTCTTTTCAAACAAAGGCGCACGCTTCCTTGACGCGAACTCGTCGCCTTTGGACAGCTCTATGAACTCGTTGAGCTGCTTTTCTCCGGCTTCTCCGAGCAGGATATCGCTCTTTAAACGGAGCTCCCTCTGATACCACAGCGAGAAGTCCCGCTGTGTCATATCCACATTGACTCTCGCCGCCATTTCCTTGTAAAGCGCGTCAAGCTTTGCCGTGACGGTATCCTTGTCAACGTACACGATCTTCGGGTCGTCTCTGTCGCCGTCGTCTCCGCTTGTTTCGAGCGCAGAAGCGGCTGCCGCAGCCTCGGCGAGCTCCGGATCGTCGATCTTCATCAGGTCGAGACAGGTTCCGCCGCCGTCGCGCTGGATACGGCTGCAATAGTCAAAGTCGTACTCTTCGTCGCGGATATAGTAGTCACCGCATCTTGCACATCTCTGGAGATATGCTCCGCTCTGTGCGGAAGCATCTATTTCGAGGTCTATCATAGCCTTGAAAGAACCGGGAACGTATATGTATCTCGGCGCGGAGGTGAGCGACTTGATTATGGTCTTAGCCATGCTGTCGTTCTTGTCTGGGATATAGTTTCGTACAGATGAGAAAGCGTCCATAGCGATCTTGTCGGTAAGATCGGGGTTTTTCCGCGACTTGTAGCCTTCCTTGTATTCGATATCCTTGAGCTGATTGCGGGCGATCTCCTTTGCCGCAGTGTTCATCACGAACGGAGAGTTAGGGAGCCTTCCGGCAGAGAATACACTCACAGGTGCTATCTCCTCTATCGGGTATCCCTGTTCGTTCGCGGCTACGTTATACAGCAGGTCGAAGTAGTTCGCGCGGGAGAGAGCCTGCTGCGGGGATGCGATCTTGACACCGAACACAAAGTCCGATTTGATGCGGGCGTATTCCTGTATTCTGAGCAGATTCGTCCACTCGTTTATCGCGCGGTTGTATCTGTAATCTGAAAGCCGCCCGAAGATCTCCTTCTCAAAAGGATTGCGGCATTTCATAAA
This sequence comes from Ruminiclostridium sp., assembly GCA_017550775.1. The sequence continues at coordinate 2,415 of JAFZOA010000363.1, forward strand.
GCTCTGCCAGAGGGTATTGACGCCGATCTCGCTCTGCTTGCACAGATAGTCTATCCAGCAGTCAACAACTATCTTCTCAAAGGTCGTCCTCATGTTCTGCTCGTAATACTTGTGACAGCCCGAAATGGAATTTCTGATCGAATACACGTCATCGACGTTGTACTCTCCCGTTCGCGCGGCAAGTCTGCACAAGTCGGTGCAATGCTCAAGAAACAGCGAGAAATCATACCGACAGAAGTTCATGAGATTGCTCGGATAGAAAACGGTATATATTTCGTTGGAGTTCTTTCCGGCTATATTAAGCTGACGAGACATTATGAGGCTCACCTTCTTTCCGTTCCGTAATAAGTATCATTATTCAAAATTCTGTTCTTCCTCGGGTTGAGCAACCTCCGCCACTGCCGGCGTAGTCTCGGCTGTACCGAAGTATTCCTCCGAGTCGAAATCGTGCATTTCGTAATATGTGAGGACTTCCGTATCTTCCTCTTCCTCTTCCTCTTCGGGATTGTTACGCTTTTCTTCCGCTTGTTCAAACAAGGTCTTGATATTTCTTGCTCTTCCGTCGATGTACAGATCGTTGTTGTTGAGCCACTTGTAAACCACGGAGGACTGATCCATGGTAACGAGAACCTTCTGGCTGTACAGATGCTTGTAGCAGTTCAGGTACGGAAGCTTTATGTCGTCTTCGGTCTTTTCAACATAGTAGGTTGTAAGGCTTCGCTCGTTGCCGGCGTCATCAACGTACATGACAAGTCTGTACTTCTCGTCCGGCGAGTAGGAATAGTTCTCCGAACGCTTGGTAATGTCACACTCGGATATAGCGAGGAATGTGCGCACAGTCAGGTTGAAGTGCAGCATGGTGAGGTACACGAGCGTTCCGACAACGAACATGAGCAGGTATACCGTTCCGAGTATCGTCTTGAATGTCTCATTGGTGCCTGCGGCAAGGAACGTGAACGCGCAGATAACAACGGGAGGCGCGATCAGGTACCATTGTCCGAATGCGATGATAAGCAGTACGAACGCGAGTATGGGCGTTACACACGCGACAAGCTGAGTAAGAAGCTGGCGGCGGGTATAGAACATGATGCCGGCGAATACGAAGTTTACAAGGATGTAAAGCAGAAACAGCGGAACATTGTTCACCGGCTCTAAGTAGTACGCGAACGCGAGCCAGTCGATGTAGGCGACGAATACGGGAAGACCGAGCGAAAACAGCGAAACTACCCGTTTGACCCATTTATTCCTTAAAAAGTCAAAAACCTTTTCCATTCAAAAACCTTTCCTCTTTGCGTCAAATATATAAGGACATAAAAAGCCAATATATTTATTATTGTACACCAAAACGAAAAAAATTTCAATAGCAAATATGAATTTTTTAAAAAATACCGTAAAATCATGTCAAATATTCAATACTGTTCATATTTAAAATCATTAGGTACAATTTTTCATTCGTTATTTTAGTCACTCGTAAACGATTGCACCGTTTTGTTTTTAGTCAAAACAAAGAAATTGCCAAAATCAGATGAAAATCGACGCAGAATATGGTATAATCAATGTATCAATTATAAGGACAGGTTTCAGAACTATGAATATTGTAATTGCTCAGTCCGGCGGCCCTACCTGCGCTATCAACGCTTCCCTTGTGGGCGCGTTCTCCGAAGCGCTGAAAACTCCATCAATAGACGCTGTTTTCGGCTCTATCAACGGTATCGAGGGCATCATAAACAACGATCTTATCGACCTTAAGAACTTTATCCGCACTAACGACGACATGGAGCTCCTCAAACAGACCCCCTCCACAGTTCTCGGTTCCTGCCGGTACAAGCTCCCGGAGGCTGATAAAGACAGCACCGTTTATGAACAGATCATGAACTGCTTCCATAAGCACGACATCCGCGCGTTCTTCTACATAGGCGGCAACGACTCCATGGATACGGTAATGAAGCTGTCATCGTATGCAGAGGCTCACGGCGAGGATATCCGTATAATCGGCATCCCCAAGACCATTGACAACGATCTGTGCGTGACCGACCATACCCCGGGCTTCGGCTCGGCGGCAAAGTATGTTGCTACCACCGTTCAGGAGATCGTCTGCGACAGCTCCGTTTACAGCGTCGAGTCAGTCACGATCATCGAGATCATGGGACGGCACGCGGGCTGGCTCACCGCTTCTACCTGCGTTATCCGTGCTAACGGAGTCAACGCCCCGCACCTTATCTACCTCCCCGAGGGCAATTTCAGCACAGAACAGTTCATAGAAGACGTAAAGCGTGAACAGGCAAAGCATAAAGCGCTTGTTATCGCTGTCTCCGAGGGTATAGAGCTGGACGACGAGAGCTGTCGTTCCGGTGTTACCGACAACTTCGGACATAAGTATCTATCCGGTGTCGGCAAGCAGCTCGAAAACCTTGTCCGCGAGAGGTTCGGCTGCAAGGTCCGGTCTATCGAGCTGAACGTAATGCAGCGCTGCTCATCTCATATCTGCTCCAAGACCGACATAGACGAAGCATTCGCGATAGGTGCGGCTGGTGTAAGAGCCGCGCTCGCCGGTGAAACAGGTAAAACAATGGTGTTCAAGCGCGTAAGCGACATTCCATACATCATCGACATTGTTTCCGTTCCCGCCTCAGAGACTGCAAACAAGGAAAAATTCTTCCCGAAGGAATGGATCACCCCCGACGGCACGAATGTCAATGAACAGGCACTTCGGTACTTTCTCCCGCTCATTCAGGGTGAGAATGTACTCCG
>JAFZOA010000031.1 GCA_017550775.1 Ruminiclostridium sp.
CGAGAGCGACGGCGTAAAGGCTCACCACAATGTCGGAGGGCTTCCCGAGGATATGAAGTTCGAGCTTGTGGAGCCTGTAAAGCTCCTGTTCAAGGACGAGGTGCGCGTTGTCGGCAAGGCTCTCGGTCTCCCCGACAGCATGGTCTATCGTCAGCCGTTCCCGGGTCCCGGACTCGGAGTGCGCTGTCTCGGCGCTATCACCCGCGACCGTCTCGAAGCCGTGCGCGAGAGCGACGCGATACTGCGTGAGGAGTTCGCAAAGAACGGCCTTGAAGGCAAGGTATGGCAGTACTTCACCGCTGTCCCGGATTTCAGATCCGTCGGTGTTAAGGACGGCAAGCGCACCTTCGCATACCCGGTAATAATCCGCGCAGTCAATACAAAGGACGCTATGACAGCAACAGTCGAGGACGTGCCGTTTGCGCTGCTCCAGCATATCACCGCGCGTATCACTTCCGAGGTGGAGAATGTCAACCGCGTGCTGTACGATCTCACACCCAAGCCGAGTGCGACGATAGAATGGGAGTAATGCAGCTCCGTCACGAAACGGCACGAAAATGCAGTTATACTGCATATTATCCGACCCCCGTCTTTCGGCGGGGGTCGTAGCTGCTTATGTTGTATTTGCTGTCATATCGTTATCAGCAGATGCTCGTTCGCGATATCGTTGTAAACTCTGCATTCAAGCCCGCTCACATCGTACACAGTCACTATCCCCGCAAGCTCGTCTCCCGCACCGAAGCTGTCCGTGATATCCCGGGCGGACGAAAGACTTTCCGGAGCGAACCGAAGCGTTTTCTGGTTGTGGAATACGGCAGTGTAGAGTATCTTCGCTTCCACAAGATCCTGGAAGATATGACTCCCGTAGGAAAGCTCCGGGTCGTAGCCCGCTCTGGTCTCCTCCAGCTCGCAAATCACCTCGAACGCGCTGATATCCGAGAATGCGGTTGGCACCCCGAGCTCCGGCGAGGACGTCCCGACTCTCCCCGGAACTATCAGCATCATGTGCATATCCTTATCGCGGTATTGCCAGTTTATCTTACCGATAAGCGCGGCGACCGCGTTCTTTTTGTTGTACGGCATCTCGTAGTACGCCACGGGATCGACGTAAACGATAATGTCGAGCTTTGACGCTTTTGATATCCCCATTGACGCGCCCTTGCTTTCGAGCAGAACGTGCTCCGGCGGGATATCATCGGGCATCTTAGCCTCCGACGCGGTGTTCATGACCTGAAGCGGGCGGCATTGCAGAAGGTCTATGGAATACTCGCCGTTGTCGGAAATGTTGATCGTGAACTCGATGTCAACGGGGTACTCGTACTCGCGCTGTATGGTGTGCAGCAATCGCCGCATGAATCCGGTTATCTCCCTGTTCTCCACAAGCCCCTTGCAGGAGATAAAGCGCACCTCGCGGTCGCGTCCCATTTCGCGCTGTCGGCTCTCCGCGTCGAAGTCGTGCTCGAACAGGATGTTTTTCAGATAGACCGGTATAAGCGGCTCTAATACCCCCGACGGGAGCCGTTCGAGCCGGCGCTGGGATGTGTTGACCACTTCCGCCTTGCCCTGTGAGTAGCGGTGCCTGTCTGCGCAGGTGGTATAGACTGTCCTCTCCGGCATATCGAGATTGACGATGCGCGGGTATGAGCCCTCCGTGCGATCAACGGCCGACGTTCCGAGCCCCATGACAAGTCTCAGCATACCCGCCGACGGGTCGGAGTCCTTCACCACTCGGTAAGGACTGTAAGAGTAGCCCACTCCTGCCGCGCAGGGCATATAGAAGTTCCCGTAGTAGGAGCCGGAGACGCGCTGCAC
>JAFZOA010000364.1 GCA_017550775.1 Ruminiclostridium sp.
CTCTCCTGCAAGCATATCGTCCTGCGACAATCTGCAATATAATGCTGTTATTTTGGCTGTCATAAAACCTCGCTTTCCGCCAAATACAGCGAACTTCATAATTTATTATAACACATCTCGAAATAAAATTCAATACACTAAAGCAATAAATTTTTCGTTCGCTGTATTTGTTTGTCCTTAATCATATATGCTTAGTGCTACGCTGCGTTTATGATCTCGTCCGCGTCGCTTATCATAAGGCGTTTTATGATATCTTCACGCGACTCGCTGCAATCGAGATTAAAATGCGTTTCTACAATAAACGTGGTATATCCGAATTTGTACTCGGACACCGTTGGCTTCAAGGTTTCAGCCGTCATTATCTCTCCCATATTTGTGTTTCCTCTCTGTTTATGTTATTTCATTTTTTGTTTATCTGCGCTGACCTTTCTTTTTCTGTGGTTCGGTCTGCTGTTTTTGAGTTTCTTCCTTTTTCTCCGCTTCCGCAATCATAAGACGAGAGATGTAGTCGCCGGATGATATATCCCGGTATGTGTCGGAGATGTCGCGGTACACCTCATACTGCTTCTTGGCGTTCTCAAAGGCTTTCCGCAGCTCCGATAACCGTTCGTCCTGTTCAGCTTTTGTCTTTTTCAGCCGGTCAAGGTCGTTGCGGTCATGAATACCGTTGTTCAAAGCCGTTTGCCTGCACAGGTTGAGCATAACTTCTTCCGCCTGTGAGCAGTTAGCCTTATCGAGAAGTCCGAAGTATTGCTCCGCCTGAGATATGATACCCTCCAGTCGCGTGTGCTCTGCGGTAAGTGCGTTGATCTGCTTCATCGCGCTCTCATATTCATCTTTCAGACGTGCCATTTTCCCTTCGAGCTCTTCAATGGAGCCGATGTTATCGCGATTCAGAATGGATAGCTGCGCGGAGACGATATACACATCGCGATCGTTGTTTGGGAGATATGGTAAATCAGAATTACGCGGGCGCGGAATCTTTTTCCCATCGGTTATTAGGATATGTAGTCGCTCAATAGTGCTCACATATACCGACTGTATCTGAGTATGAGCTTGTCCGGAGCTGTGCAGAAGTGTGTTACCCAAGTCGTCCCGCCACAGTATGCGAGAGCGTAGATTATCCTCAGTATAGTCCTCGCCGAGAGTTTTCAAGCGGACGAATCTTTGCTGACCCTTGGCGCGGATAGCGGTGTACTTTCCGTGCCTGATCTCATAACCCCGTGATGTAAGTTCCGCGTACAGTTCGTCTATATCTTTTACCGAGGGTATCAGCGAGTCTATCGCGGCACATATCTGCTGTTTCCACGAAGTACCCCGGCGGCGGTGCTCCCATTCGTTGTACTTGATTCCTTTGCCCCCTTTCCGGCGTTCAAGTGGTTGTATCCCGAAGGCTTGACAAACCCTATCCGAATACTCACGCGCGTGCTCGCGGCTGTTCCAGTTATCATAGTATTTACGCCCGGACACGGAATAGCTGTTTATCACAATATGTGAGTGGACATGAGCCTTGTCGCAGTGGGTAGCAATAACGACTTGCACATCATCGCCGAAGGTTTTGCGGACAAACGCTTTTGCTATTCGGTGTGCCTGCTCGGGAGCAATGTCCTCATCGGGCGAAAAGGATTGTATGTAGTGAATAGCCTTTACGCGGTTCTTTCCAGATTGCCGGAGGGGCTCGTCATAGCTCTTGCCGGAGTAATGTTCGTAGATCATCTTCATTGCAAGGTACGCAGCGTCCGCGTCGCACAAGCAATTCAATGAGGCTGTATAAAGCAGATCTTCCGTCTTGTCCGGATTCAGCACATACCTCAAACAGCGATTGACGGACGAGTGGACGCAAATTTATTTAAGTATCGGCATAGTTACGAGAACGCTCCTTTCGCATTTGAATTTCGCTCCAAACAAATATCCTGTCATCCAAATCTGTCAAAACAGCTCGTCTTACAATGATCTCCCATTCCTCGGCGCTGAACGTGACCTCTTTTCTTCTCGTACATTTCATTCTTTTCTTAACTGACCTCCATTGTTTACATCTCGGTTTCAGGCGGTAGTCTGAGTGCATGGCGTGACAGTAAGGGCTTAGGTTCCCTTACTGCGTTTTTTCGGCACCGACCGAAAAACGAGCGCCGATTGAGAAAAATACCGGTATTTTTCTCTGCTTGCTAACGTATGCGGATTTCATACCCTGTATTTGCGGAATTTCTCCGCGCGTATGCGCTTTCCTTCATCATGCGCGGCAACTGCACGCGCCGGCATTTGTCGGATCACGGCACAATGGGCTATAAGTCTTATTCTCATGTTCGTTCGCTC
>JAFZOA010000365.1 GCA_017550775.1 Ruminiclostridium sp.
CAACGCGGCGCGCGAGCCGGAGATATGCGACCTTGCGGGGTTCCTGACCCGGTGCGGCGCGAAAATAGAGGGTGCCGGCACCGGAGTCATACATATCGAGGGGGTAAAACGGCTGAGCCCGTGCCGCTACACGGTAATGCCCGACCGGATCGCCGCCGCGACATACCTGTGCTGCGGCGCGATTACCCGGGGTGAGATACTGCTGACTCATGCGGATATGGCTTCGCTCGGGCTTGTGGTACCTGTGTTGGAGCAGATCGGGTGCAGTATTTACGGCTTCGGCGGAGACAGCATATACCTCAACGCACGCAGAACTCTGAAAGCGCCCCTTCGGATACGCACAGCCCCCTACCCCGGCTTCCCCACCGACGCTCAGCCGCCGCTCATGGCACTGTGCGCGACGCTTCCCGGGACAACGATGTTCGCGGAGACCGTGTTCGAGAACCGCTACCGCCATGTGAGCGAGCTTACCCGTCTCGGCGCAAACATCAAGGTCGAGGGTCAGGTCGCAGTGGTGGAGGGTGTGAGCCGTCTTACCGGCGCGGAGCTCGAAGCGGGAGACCTGCGCGGAGGTGCCGCAATGGTAACGGCGGGGCTTTTCGCGGAGGGGACTACCAAGATAGGTCATATCTGCTATATCAACCGCGGCTATGAGGACATTGAAGGCTGTCTCAAAGGCGCGGGGGCGGATATACGCACTGCATAAGGCTTCTTTACACTATATTATTCACGGAACGAACGATTTAGACTGCTTTCCTTCCGTACATTCCCCGTCACAGACTCGGAGTGTACGGAAACAGGCATTTATCCTTTCTGCCGGACACGCACGGAGGCGCTCTGGCAAATCTTTGACAGCACAGAAAAGAGGTGAGCGTTATACCTGACTTTCACAGACTGAACAAGAGCAGAACTGTCGAGATGAGCAAGGAAGAGCTTAACGAAAAGCTCCGCAGCGAGGTTCAGCGCTCACAGAAATACGCCCGCACTCACAAGCCGAATGACAATTCCCCGCGCCAACGCAAGATCGCGGCTCAGACCCGGACCCAGCTCCCGCCCCAGAGCCCGGAACGCAAACGCCGCGAGGAAGCCGCGAAACGCCGCGCAGAACAGGAGCTTCGTGAGAAGAAACGAAGGCGCGGCGGAAGCAACATCGTGTACTACGTTATGGTGTCGGTGCTTGCGGTCATCATCTTCTCGGTACTGTCGGTCACGGTGCTGTTCAACACCGAAAAGATCATCGTCGAGGGTGAGTCCGATTACACGGAGGAACAGATCATCGCGGCAAGCGGGCTTAAAGGCGACGAGAACCTTGTGCGCCTCAGCACCTCGGGGATACCGGAGAAGATGCTGGACAGGCTCGTTACACTTGACAGCGTTACCGTCGAGAAGATATTCCCGTCAACGATAAAGATATCCGTTGTGCGCTCTGTCCCTATGGCAAACTTCGTCTACAAAGACCGCAACTATGTGATCTCACACATAGGGCGCGTCATGGCCATTGATGAGAAGAATGCCGACTGTATGACTATCATCGGCTATAAGCCCGCCGATTCGGTCATTCTCGGTGGATTTATAACAGCGGAGGACGAATCACAGGACAAACTCGTCAAGGAAATAAGCACGGCTTTCGAGAAAGCCGGGATAAAGGACATAACCACTGTAGACATCACAGACAACCTTTCCATTAAGATCTCCTACGAGGATCGCGTGCTGATAAACATCGGCTCGGTATTACAGATCGACGAAAAGATGAAGATAATACGCGAGCTTATCTACAACGGGTATATAGAGGACACAGAGTTCGTTACTCTTGATGTTTCCGACCCTACCCGCGCTATCCAGCGTCCGATCACCACTGCCGCTGTCACAGCCGGTCCGGTCGGGTCGGAGGGTGATGAAAGCGACGACGGCGGTGAGGACTCCGAAACGGACGGCTCAGACGAGGAAAGCGACGCCGAAACTACCGAAGCCGCGGAATAATAATATACATATAGTAATATTATCCTTCTGCCGTTACAAAAAATTACAAAAACCACAATATTTAGATATTTCAAAGAAAAAAAAACACAAAATATTAAGATTTTTTTCAAAAAACTATTGAAATTTATTTGAAAATCTGCTACAATAAATTGTGGAAATTTGCAGTCACAGTGCGGTTTTAACGTTCATAGCACTTCGGATTGTGAACGACGGATTGTTCCTATATTTCGTCATTATGTATAAATTCAGGAGGTATATTAACGTGGCAATTGAGATCGATGAGGAAGGCTTCGCAGTAGAAACAGAGGAGCCTGAGTATGACCACCTTGACGACAGCGCCGTATACGACATTCGTATCAAGGTATTCGGTGTCGGAGGAGGCGGCGGAAACGCAGTAGAAAACATGGCGAAGAAGGGTCTTCGCGACAAGAATTCCAAGGATATGGCGGCAGATGACGTAGATATAGAGTTTGTTGCGATCAATACCGATGTTGCCGCTCTCAAAAACAAGGATAAGTCACTTATAAGACGCGTTCAGATAGGCAGAAAGTGCGCAAAGGGACGCGGTGCCGGCGGACGTGCAGAGGTCGGCGCAGAGGCTGCCCGTGAGGACAGAGAGGAAATAGAGAGATACCTCAAAGGCGCTTCCCTCGTATTCATCTCCGCAGGTATGGGCGGCGGAACAGGTACCGGTGCGGCTCCCGTTATCGCCGAGATAGCGCAGGAAATGGGAATACTCACCATAGGTGTTGTTACCAAGCCATTCGACTTCGAGCGCACCCAGAAGATGAATCAGGCCATGAAGGGCATCGACGAGATAAGAAAGCACGTTGACGCGCTTGTTATCATACCCAACCAGAAGCTTCTCCAGCTCAATGAGAAGCAGCTTACCGTTCCGCAGGCGTTCCTCATGGTAGACGACGTTCTGCACCGCTCGGTAAAGATCGTTTCCGATATGATAAACACCACTGCGCTCATCAACGTTGACTTCTCCGACCTGAGCACTATCATCAGAAATGCCGGCGACGCGCATATAGCTATCGGTAACGGCACAGGCGACAAGAAGGTAGAGGAAGCCGTATCTCAGGTAGTTAACAGTCCTCTGCTTGAAACGTCCATAAAGAACGCGGGAAGACTTCTCGTTTACATAACCCTTTCGCAGGATGCACTCATGACAGACGTTGACGAGGCTATGCAGGCTATCACAAGAGCGTGCGACCCCGACGCAGAGATAATCATAGGTGCAAACTACGGACCTTCGGATATGAAGGATTCCATTACTATCTCCGTTATCGCGACCTGCTTCAAAGATGTATTTGAAGCTAACAACGAGAAAAGCGTTGCGGAGGAGATAATCTCCACCACCACCAATGCGGGAAGGTCCGGCGGTAACGACTTTGCTTCCTTCATCAATTCGAGATCTTCCGCAGGGCGTGACGATGATGCTTATTCCGATCTCGAAAACCTTTTCAAGAGCAGAAGCTGATTACAATTTTATTCCCTCCATTATACATTTTGCCCCTGTTGCGTATGCGGCAGGGGTGCTTTTATTACGCAGGATCTTGACGTATTTCCCCGGCTCCGGTCGGGATCGGAATGCATTAGTATAAATCAACAAAACTCAGCCGGGAAAACTGTTTGATTTGTTCAAAAAATAGTTTGTATTCTTTATGCTCTTATGTTATAATAGTAGAGTAACTCTGCAAAGAAAACCATACAATTTCTTCCGGGACGATACGGGAGACGTACTATCACAGATAATGAGGTCAGAATATGATAACTGTTTCAAACGTAAGCTTACAATTCGGCGGTCAGACGCTCTTCAAGGACGTTGACCTGCTGTTCACCGAGGGGAACTGCTACGGCGTTATCGGCGCGAACGGAGCCGGTAAGTCCACATTCCTCAAGATACTCAACGGCGAGCTCGAACCCACCACCGGCTCGGTCACCATTCCGAAAGACCTGCGTATGTCGGTGCTGCGCCAGGATCACTTCGCATTCGACGAGTACACCGTACAGGACACCGTAATAATGGGCAACAAGCGCCTTTACGAGGTCATGAAGGAGAAGGACGAGCTCTACGCCAAGGAGGACTTCTCCGAGGAGGACGGCAACCGCGC
>JAFZOA010000032.1 GCA_017550775.1 Ruminiclostridium sp.
GGGGGTGCGGGACTTTCACTGCGGGCTCAGAGCGCTCACATCGGAGGCGGCGGAACGGCTCACGCTTCACACGGACGGAATGGAGTTCGCGACCGAGATGATCGCGGAGGCGGCGAAGAACGGGCTCCGGATAGCGCAGACGCCGGTCACGCTTCGGCGGGCGCGGTACGGGCGGGTATCAAAGCTCAGGACATTTTCTGACGGGACACGTCATCTGAAATATATCATTTCCCCGGCAATTACCGGAAAAAACGGAGGTAAACGGTCATGAAAAACAGCATTACAGGAAAGAGAAAGGCGCGCTTTATATCGTTTGTGCTCGCTATCTTTATTGTCATGCAGGCGGTGGTGCCGATGCCGGTGTTCGCGACGCTGGAATGGACAACAAACAGTGAGGTGGGCACTAATCAGATCTATAAAGGATATGCAAGTGTCGGAGATACTGTTTATTCAGATTTAGTTATATCCAATCCGGGCGGTATAACTGTTTATTACATATATAATAAGGATACGGCAGATGAAGACGGGTTCCCTATATATCAAAATACGGTAGAGGTATCAAAAGTGATATCATCGACCCAGACGGACTACTACTATGGATTTAAAGCTTTGAGCGGCGCAGAAATAAAAGAAAAAGTTCTGGCAAATGCTCAATATAATGTTGATTACTTTGAATGGTCAGAAGAAGAAAAAGCCGCATACATAGAAGCACACGGATGCACCGGCAGTTCTGCTCCGTCTGTTTCAAAATACTATATAGATACATACGTAGACCTTACCAATACACCAGCCAGCAGAACTTACAGCGCTCCGACATTGTACGCGGTATATAGCATCACCTATAACGCAAACGGTGCGACCTCGGGTTCGGTTCCGACCGCGACCGAGGCCCCCTGCGGAATTGCGACTGCGACCGCCGAAAACACCGGTTCTCTCGCAAAGACAGGCAAGTCATTCGCGGGCTGGAACACAAGCGCTTCGGGCGGTGAAGCTACCCATATAGACCCCGGAGCTGAGTTAACGATTTACGGCGATACGACCCTTTATGCGGAATGGGGTGACCCGCAGCTTACCGTTACTTACCATGAAAACGCCCCGACAGGAGCTACCGTTACGGGTTCCGTACCGGATCAGGTAAGTACGTCCGAGAAATTCACAGTTTCGGGTAATACCGGTAACCTCGCAATAACCGGTTATGAGTTTGACGGTTGGAATTCAAACGCGAGCGGTACAGGTACCGACTATACGATAGGTCAGGAATACAGTATTACCGCCGATCTCGATCTTTACGCGAAATGGACCCCGGTATATGCAGTAACGCTTCATACGAACGGCGGTTACATAACCGATGGAAAGAATGTTACAAGCTATAAGAAAGGTGTCGGCGCGACACTTCCGACATATCTGGATATTTCAAAGGCAGGTAATGAGTTCCTCGGCTGGTTTGATAATTCCGGACTTTCGGGTACGGTATATACCTCTATCTCGACTGAGGCGACCGGAGCAAAGGAGTTCTGGGCTAAGTGGAACGACGAGTACACCGTTACATATATGACCTATGGCGGTACCCTCAACGTAACATCCGTGGGCGGTCATGCCGTTACGACCGTTAACGCAAATCAGGTATATACCCATAAGTATAATTACGGTGAGACATTCAGCTACCCTACAAATGTAACAAGAGAAGGATATGCGTTCAAGGGTTGGTATATTTCAACCGAATATGCCCCTGAAGACTTCAGAGACGGGTTGTTAGGAGAGGATTCGGGAGACATCACTCTGCACGCTCTGTGGGTCGAGCTCCACACCGTAACGTGGAAAGACGGCAACGGTAATACTCTTAAAACAGAACAGGTAGAGGACGGCTCGCACCCCGAGTACAGCGGAGATACGCCCACCAAGACGGCTACCGCGCAGTACTCCTATACCTTCAACAACACATGGAAACCGGTTATAACAGAGATTACACAGGTCACCGCAGATGTGGAATACACCGCGCAGTTTGATCCGACCACAAATCAGTACGAGATAACGTGGGTTGACGGCAACGGAGCCACGATTAAGACCGAGAACGTTGATTACGGGACAACTCCCGCATACAATGCGGGTATCAAACCCGGAGACGACCCTGTTCCGACCAAGACAGCTACCACGGAGTACTCCTACATCTTCAACGGCACATGGTCGCCTGCTATTACCGCTGTCACCGGAAATCAGACATACACCGCGCAGTTTAATGAGTCTCCAAGGGAGTACACGATAACGTGGAAAGACGGTAACGGAGACACGATTAAAACCGAGGACATTGCTTACGGGGAAACTCCCGTATACAGCGGCACTACACCCACCAAGACAGCTACCGCGCAGTATTCCTACTTCTTCAACGGCACATGGTCGCCTGATATTACCGCTGTCACCGGTGATAAGACATATACAGCGCAGTTTGATCAGACTGTAAAACACTACCAGATAACGTGGAAAAACCATGACGGGACTACGCTTAAGTCCGAACTCCTTGATTACGGGGAAACTCCCGAATACGACAAAGAGACCCCGACAAAGGCAAGTACCATGGCGTATACCTACACCTTCACAACATGGTCGCCGGCTATTACCAGTGTCACCGGTGATCAGACATATACAGCGCAGTTTAATGAGTCTCCAAGGGAGTACACGATAACGTGGAAAGACGGTGACGAAAACGTGCTTAAGACCGAGAGCATTGCTTTCGACTCAACTCCTGTCTACAATGCGGGTACCGAGCCCGGAGACGATCCTGTGCCCACAAAGACACCGACTGCAACTACGGCGTTTTTATGGGACGGCGACTGGTATCCCGCCATTACGGCTGTCTACGAGGACAAGACATATACCGCAACGTTCACATCTTCGCCGCGTGTGTACGACATAGCGTTTGTGACAAACGGCGGTACGATAAATGATACGACGATACCGGAGCATTACACTTACGGTGTCGGCACGGCGATCCCGTCCGATGTGACAAAGACCGGAAACGAGTTCCAGGGCTGGTTCGCAAATCAGGATCTCACCGGAACAGCGGTAACAGCGGTTAGCGCGACCGATACGGGTGACAAGACTTTCTACGCGAAGTGGGCACCGAACGAGTACAATGTTACGCTCCACGAGAACGGCGGTACGATCAACTCCGGCAATGTGACAAAGTACACATACGGAGTGGGCGCGGCGCTCCCGACAAACGTAACGAAGAACGGATATGACTTCGGCGGCTGGTTCGCGAATCAGGGTCTTACCGGAGATCAGGTAACGTCGATAGGAACGACCGAGACCGGGGCTAAGGAATTCTGGGCAAAGTGGACACCGACGGAGTACAATATCACTTATGTATACGGCAACGGCGCGACTGCTCCGAACCCCGACAACCCTGCGAAATACACGATAGAGACAGAAACGTTCTCTATTTCCGCACCGACCATGACCGGTCATGAATTTGACGGCTGGACTGTTACGGGTCTTGGCTTGCCGTCCACCGCGAAACCGAAGGATGTATCCGTTAACGTCGGGACTACCGGTGATCTGTCGTTCACCGCGAACTGGAAACCGAATGAGTACAATGTAACGCTCCACGAGAACGGCGGTACGATCAACTCCGGCAACGTGACAAAGTACACCTACGGCGTGGGCGCAGCGCTGCCGACCAACGTGACAAAGAACGGATATGACTTCGGCGGCTGGTTCGCGAATGAAGGACTTACCGGCGAGAAGGTAACGGCGATAACCGCTACGGATATCGGGGATAAGGAATACTGGGCGAAGTGGACGGAGCATAAGTACAAGATCACGTTCAACACCAACGGCGGCACGCAAATCGCTCCCATAATCCTCGAAGCCGGAAAACACGTAAACGCTCCTGCGGATCCGACCCGCGATGGTTATGCTTTCGTGGGCTGGGACAAGGCGATACCTTCGGTAATGCCCGCTTCGGACATGACGATAAACGCTCTGTGGGATAAGAAGGAGTTTACGATAACCTTCGATACCAAGGGCGGCACAGAGATCGCTCCGATCACACAGGAGGCGGGTACGGCAGTAAATGCTCCCGCGGATCCCACAAAGGAAGGCTTCACGTTCGCCGGCTGGGACAGAGAGATACCGAAGACGATGCCGGAGGAGAACATTACTGTCACGGCTATCTGGAATGAGATAAGCTACACGATAACGTTCAACACCGACGGCGGTACCGCGATAGCTCCGATCGTTCAGCTTGCGGGTACGGCGGTGACCGCACCCGATGACCCGACGAAGGAAGGTTATCTGTTCGACGGCTGGGATCGTGTGATACCTTCGATCATGCCGGCGGAGAATATGGTAATAACGGCATCGTGGAAGCGCAACAGCTTCACGATCACGTTTGACACCCTCGGCGGAAGCTATGTAGCGCCCATAACACAGGAATACGGGACAGAAGTTTCGGCTCCCGCGGCTCCGACAAAGGACGATCATGTGTTCTTCGGCTGGTCTCCGGCGGTACCGGACACGATGCCGGCTCACGACACGATATGTACGGCTCAGTGGCGTTCGCACGCCGAACTGTACCCGATACCGATAGCCGGCGAAAAGAAGGAGATACTGCCCGATAATCCCGAACCGCCGGCCGACAACAACGATAACGACGTATCCGCGGACGACGACAAGAACGATGACGACACGGATGACACGGACGACATTGACGACGATACGGACGATGAAGACGACATCGACGACGACATCGACGACGATACCGGCGATAATGACGACGATGCCAATAAGTTCCCCGAGGACGACGGTACAAGTATGCTGAAGGACAACATAGGCTACTATGTTGAGGTAGTGTGGCTTGAACCCTCCGACGAGATGAAGCGGCTTGTAAGAAGCACGGCAGGTACGCTCGGAATGAGCTATCTCGACGGTATGTACTGGGATATCAGGCTTTACAGGACTGTGGACGGCGAGATCGTTGAACAGATGTTCGACATTGATATGCCTCAGACAGTTCAGATCAGGGTACCCGACGCGTACAGACCGATCATGGAGATGTATGCTCCTTACGGCAACATCGTAAGAATACACGAAGACGAGATCGCATTCCTGCCTTGCAGGTATGATGCCGAGACCGGGATCATCACCTTCTCGTCTGACAAATTCTCGGATTACGCATTTGTGTACTCGCTCGACGCCGA
>JAFZOA010000366.1 GCA_017550775.1 Ruminiclostridium sp.
GTCAGTCTTGACGTGAACTCCATGAAGCCGCTCGACAACCTCTGCCACCCCGTTTCCGTCATCTACGACGCGGAACAGCTCGCCGCCGACGCTTTCGGTGCCGCACATGCGTACTTCATGGTGGGCGGAACGACCTCCGCCGTACAGAGCATGATACTAACCGCCTGTAAGGCCGGCGACAAGATAATCCTCCCCCGGAACGTCCACAAGAGCGTCATAAACGCACTCGTGCTGTGCGGTGCGGAGCCTGTGTACGTCAACCCCGAGGTGGATAACCACATCGGTATTGCTCTCGGAATGGAGCTTTCGCAGGTCGAAAAGGCGATGAACGAAAATCCCGGTGCGGTAGCCGTGCTTGTCAATAACCCCACCTACTACGGGGTATGCTCGGATATCCGTTCGATAGTAAAGCTCGCCCACGACCGCGGTATGCTGGTGCTCGCGGACGAGGCGCACGGTACCCACCTGTACTTCCACGAGGCGCTTCCCGTTTCCGCAATGGAGGCGGGCGCGGACATGGCGGCGGTGTCCATGCACAAGTCCGGCGGAAGCCTGACGCAAAGCTCGCTTATGCTGCTGAGTTCCACGGTCAACACCCGCTATGTCGAGCAGATCATCAACCTCACCCAGACCACGAGCGCGTCATACCTGCTCTTGTCGAGCCTTGACATATCCCGCCGCAATCTTGCACTGAGAGGGCATGAGTCCTTCGAGAAGGTGACGAAAATGGCGGAGTACGCCCGCAGCGAGATAAACTCGATCGGCGGATATTACGCCTACGGGCGGGACATAGTAAACGGGAGCAGCATCTTCGACTTCGACGTGACAAAGCTTTCGGTCTATACCCGCGACATGGGACTTACCGGTATCGAGGTATATGATCTGCTTCGTGACGAATATGACATTCAGATCGAGTTCGGCGATATCGGTAATATCCTCGCCTATATCTCGATAGGCGACCGGATACAGGACATAGAGCGCCTTGTGGGTGCGCTTGAGGACATAAAGAGACTGTACTCGCGGACAAGCTCGAAGCTCCACAACGCGGAGTACATCACGCCTATCGTGGCGGCGACCCCGCAGAAGGCGTTCTACTCCGAAAAGAAGCTCGTCCCGATACGCGAGACGGCCGGTATGATATGCGGCGAGTTCGTGATGTGCTACCCGCCCGGGATCCCGATACTCGCGCCGGGCGAACAGATAACGAGTGAGATCATAAGCTACATTCTTTACGCGAAGGAAAAAGGCTGCTCGATGCAGGGTCCCGAAGACCCGGAGCTGGAGAAGCTCAATGTCCTTTCTTCGATCAATTAGTGTTTATAACATAAAGCGTTTATTTCCCCGCCTCCGACGGGGGGACTAAGGAAGCTCAAAAGTGGTGATATTATGGATTTCTGGTTCTCCGAAATGCACACGGGCAATGTGAAAATGTCGATACGAGTTGAAAAGCAGCTTTTCAGCGGTACAAGCGACTTCCAGCGCATTGACGTGTTCGAGTCCGCCGAATTCGGGCGCTTTCTTACGTCCGACGGCAGCGTTATATTCTCCGAGAAGGACGAGTTCACCTACGACGAGATGATCGTCCACGTTCCCATGGCGGTACATCCGAACGTTAGAAAGGTGCTTGTCATAGGCGGCGGCGACGGCGGTGTGGCGAGAGAGCTCTCCTACTATGACGAGATCGAGCATATCGACGTTGTTGAGCCGGACGAGATGTTCGTTGACGTGTGCAGAGAATTCTTCCCGGATAATGCCAAGGGTCTCGACGACCCGCGCGTAGAGGTCTCAAACCGTGACGGACTGCGGTTCCTGCGCGGTATGCAGGGGGAATACGACCTGATAATAAACGACAGCACCGACCCGCTCGGACACACGGCGGGGCTGTTCACAAAGGAGTTCTACGGGAGCTGCTTCAAGGCGCTTCGTGACGACGGTATCATGGTGTATCAGCACGGAAGCCCGTTCTTCGACGAGGACGAGGAGACCTGCCGCGCCATGCACCGCAAGGCGTATAAATCCTTCCCGATAAGCCGCGTGTATCAGGCGCATATACCAACCTGTCCGTCCGGCTACTGGCTGTTCGGGTTCGCATCCAAGAAGTACCACCCGCTGAAGGATCTTGACGCGAAGCGCTGGAACGCGCGGGGGATAAAGACGTGGTACTATACGACGAACCTGCATACCGGCTCATTCATGCTGCCGAAGTATGTTGAGGATATGCTTGAAGAAGAAGAGGGGGCGGAGAAGAAATGACAAGAAGAGAGTTTTCGGCGGATCACCTGATGCTGCGCATTTCAGACTGTAATAATATGTCATTCACCTTTGAATCGGGCGGTATCGTGGATATCGCGACCGACGACCCTTCCACAGCAGAGCGCGTGCTTTCCGATGTTATTTCGTCGATAAACACACATACCCTGGCTTCCGACGGCGTAAGGCTCGACGAGGTGCCGGAGCTTACCGTGAGGCTCGAAGAGGAGATCGCGGGGGAGATAAAGAGCAGATACGGTATCGACTGTGCCGTGAAATTCGACTATATGCTCCCGGACGAGAGCTCGCAGAAGATGATAGACGATATGGAGCGCATGAAGAAGATGTCCGACCCCGCCTATGCCGCCGCGGAGCTCGAAAGGGCGATGAAACAGGCACAGGAAACGGCGCTGAAAAACGGCATGACTATGCAGGACATTCAGAATTTACAGAATGCTCCGTTGCCGGAGTTCAAGCCGCTTCCCGACACCGACGACCCGCTGGAGAGAGCAAAGGCGATCACAGCACAGGTCGAGCAGATGAAGCAGATGGCGATGAACGGGTCGCTCGGAGCTCCCGCTGCTGCCGCGGTGCCGGCTGTGAATGTTCAGCCGCCTCAGTCGCGCCCGAATTTCTGCTATAACTGCGGAAAAAAGCTCCCGGAAAGCGGGAACTTCTGTCCTAACTGCGGAACAAAGATATAACGCAATGTGCAGGTCACAGTGTATGGTTATTGCGTCGACTGCGGAGCTTTTCAGATCCGCGCGCAGCGCGCACCTCAACTGTAAACTGAGAAAGTCAACCGAATATTATGATACATTGATACAGGAGGAACAAAAATGAAGTTAATGGTAATAGGCTGCGGCGGCGTTGCTACCGTCGCGATACACAAGTGCTGTGAAAACCCGGTATTCACCGAGATAATGATAGCGAGCCGCACAAAGAGCAAGTGTGACGCTCTCGCCGACAAGCTCAGGAACAAGACCAAGGCTGTGCTTACCACGGCGACCGTTGACGCGGACAGCTTTGAGTCCCTGTGCGCGCTGATGAAGGAGTATAAGCCCCATACCGTGCTCAATGTCGCGCTTCCGTATCAGGATCTTACGATCATGGACGCATGCCTCGAATGCGGTGCGAACTATGTCGATACCGCAAACTATGAGGCGGAGGACACCGACGACCCGGAGTGGAGAGCGGTGTACGAGAAGCGCTGCAAGGAAAAGGGATTTACCGCGTATTTCGACTACTCGTGGCAGTGGGCGTATCAGGACAAGTTCAAGGCGGCGGGGCTCACCGCGCTGCTCGGTACCGGCTTCGACCCCGGCGTTACCAGCGTTTATACCGCCTATGCGCTCAAGCACTACTTTGACGAGATACACTATATCGACATACTCGACTGCAACGGCGGCGACCACGGCTATCCCTTCGCCACCAACTTCAACCCGGAGATCAATCTGCGCGAGGTGTCCGCAAACGGCTCCTACTGGGAGGACGGACACTGGGTAGAGACAAAGCCCATGGAGATCAAGCGTGAGTACAACTTCGACGGTGTTGGCATGAAGGATATGTACCTGCTGCACCACGAGGAGATAGAGTCGCTCGCCAAGAATATCCCGAATGTCAAGCGCATACGCTTCTTTATGACCTTCGGCCAGTCTTACCTTATGCACATGAACTGCTTACAGAACGTCGGTATGCTCGGCACGACCCCGGTGATGTTCGAGGGGCATGAGATAGTGCCGATAAAGTTCCTTAAGGCGCTTCTTCCCGACCCGGCTTCTCTCGGCCCGCGCACCGTCGGCAAGACCAACATCGGCTGTATCTTCCGCGGTGTCAAGGACGGCAAGGAGAGAAACATCTATATCTACAACGTCTGCGACCACCAGGAGTGTTACAAAGAGACCGGCGCGCAGGCTGTGTCCTACACCACCGGCGTTCCCGCGATGATCGGCACCGCTATGGTGGCGAGCGGCACATGGAGCGGCGCGGGCGTGTTCAACGTTGAGGAGTTCGACCCCGACCCGTATATGGACGCGCTGAACAAGTACGGTCTGCCGTGGCAGGTGAACGAGAGCCCGGTATTGGTAGACTGAGATGATGAACGAAAGACTGCTGCCGAGAACGGAGCTGGGCGAGATAATGACACCCGCTTACGTTATCGACGAGAGCGCTCTGCACCGCAATCTGAAGATACTGTATGATGTGCTGCGGCGTTCCGGCTGTAAAATTCTCCTCGCGCAAAAGGCGTTTTCCATGTTCGCGGTTTACCCGATGATAGGCGAATATCTCTCGGGAACCACCGCGAGCGGGCTGTATGAAGCGAAGCTCGGGCGGGAAGAGTTCGGCGGCGAAGTACACGTTTTCTCGCCTGCGTACAAGGACAGCGAGTTTGGCGATTTAGCGGAGATATCCGACCATATCGTGTTCAACTCCTTTGCTCAGCTCCGCAAATTCCGCTCCCGCAGCAAGGGCAAAAGCATCGGCATACGCGTAAACCCGGAGTGCTCAACGCAGGACGAGCCGATATATGACCCCTGCGCGCCGAACTCGCGGCTCGGCGTGACTCTCCCGAACTTCGACGAAGCGGAGTTTGAGGGAGTTGACGGGCTACACTTCCATACCCTCTGCGAGCAGGGCTTTGAGCCGCTTACAAAAACCGTGGAAGCTGTGGAGCAGAAATTCGGCAAGTATCTGCACAAATGCAAATGGGTGAATTTCGGCGGCGGGCATCACATAACCAAGCCCGGCTACGACATCGAGGGGCTTGTATCGCTCATAAAGCGGTTCTCCGAAAAGTA
Organism: Ruminiclostridium sp.; assembly: GCA_017550775.1. The sequence continues at coordinate 5,049 of JAFZOA010000366.1, forward strand.
TGGGGTACAGGTCTATCTCGAACCCGGAGAGGCTGTGGTGCTGAACGCGGGGTGGCTTGTGACCGAGGTTATGGAGATCGTGCATAACGGCATGGATATCGCGATACTCGACACAAGCGCGGCGTGCCATATGCCGGACGTGCTGGAAATGCCCTACCGTCCGCCGCTTTTTAACAGCGGACAGCCCGGCGAGAAGAAATACACCTACCGCCTGTCCTCACGCACCTGTCTTGCCGGCGACATCATCGGGGACTACAGCTTCGACGAGCCGCTTAAAGAGGGCGACAGGCTCTGCTTCGAGGATATGGCGCTGTACACCATGGTCAAGAACAACACCTTCAACGGTATGCCTCTGCCCGACATCGGGATACTGCACGAGAACGGGGAGTACGAGCTTGTGAAGCGGTTCGGGTACGAGGATTTCAAGGGGAGGCTGTCATGAGCTTTCGTATGCCTGCCGAATTTGAGCGTCAGCAAGCCGCGATACTGATATTCCCGGAACGCCCCGGCTCATGGGGCTATGGGGCTGTGCCGGCGCAGAAGGTCTTCGCGGAGATCATAAACACCATAGCAAAGCACGAGCGCGTGTACGTCGCCGTGAGCGATAACACCCGCCCGGCGGCGGAAAAGCTGCTCGTCCGGGAAAATGTCACGCTGCTCGATATACCGGCCGACGACGCGTGGGCGAGGGACGTTGCCCCGACGTTCGTGAAGAACGATGCGACCGGGGAACTTCGCGGGGTAAGCTGGCGGTTCAACGCGTGGGGAGGCTCTTACGACGGGCTGTACGCGCACTGGGAGAAGGACGATGCGTTCGCGGAGGCGTTCTGCCGCAATGCGGGGTTTGACTGCGTAAGCGCGGGAGACTTCGTGCTTGAGGGCGGCTCGATACACTCCGACGGCGAGGGGACGATACTTACCACAGAAGCCTGTCTTCTCAGCAAGGGGAGAAATCCCGGAATGACGAAAGAGGAGATCGGGCGGACGCTGTGCGAATACCTCGGCGGAGAAAAGGTGATCTGGCTCCCGCGCGGGATATATAACGACGAGACCAACGAGCACGTTGACAACGTCTGTGCGTTTATTCGCCCGGCGGAGGTTGTGCTCGCGTGGACGGACGATGTGAACGACCCGCAGTATGAGTTGTCCGCGGCTTGTCTGGAGGTGCTTGAACACAGCACCGACGCAAGGGGAAGAAAGCTTACCGTACACAAGCTCCCCATTCCGGATGTGCCGGTATGCGTGACGGAGCACGACCTTGCGGGCTACACCTTCGAGGACGGCGAGGACACGCGCGAGGTGGGAGAACGGCTTGCCGCCTCCTACGTCAACTTTTTCTTCGCGAACGATATCGTGCTGCTCCCGCAGTTCGGCGGCGAAAACACGGCGAGCGACAGACGCGCCCTCGATATCATGCGATCGCTGCTGCCAGAACGGGAGATCGTACCGATAGACGCTATCGAGATAATCAAGGGCGGCGGAAACATACACTGCATAACACAGCAGATACCGGAGTGAGGTCGGAATGAGAAAAGTAACAACAGCGGCGGTGCAGATGCACTGTACCGCGGATATAAACGAGAATATCGCTCTTGCGGACAGTCTCGTCCGTGAGGCGGCGAGGAACGGTGCGCAGGTGATACTGCTCCCGGAGCTTTTCGAGCGCCCCTACTTCTGTCAGGAGCGCAGGTATGAGTACTACGCCTACGCGAAGCCGACGGCGGAGAACGACGCGGTGAAGCACTTCACGGCTGTCGCGAGGGAGCTCGGAGTTGTGCTGCCTATAAGCTTCTACGAGCGGGATGTGAACCGGCTTTTCAACTCCTGCGCGGTGATAGATGCGGACGGGGAAGTACTCGGGGTTTACCGAAAGACGCATATCCCGGACGACCACTACTACCAGGAGAAGTTTTATTTTGTCCCCGGCGACACCGGCTTCAGGGTGTGGAATACGCGGTACGCGCGCATCGGCGTGGGGATATGCTGGGATCAGTGGTTCCCGGAGACGGCGCGCTGCATGGCGATAGAGGGGGCGGAGCTTCTGTTCTACCCGACCGCTATCGGGAGCGAGCCTGTGCTTGACACGGACAGTATGCCGCACTGGCGGCGTGTGATGCAGGGTCACGCTGCTGCGAACGTCATGCCGGTGATCGCGGCGAACCGCTTCGGTACAGAGAAGGTGGAGCCCTGCGGGGAAAACGGGGGACAGAAGTCCGCGCTGACATTTTACGGCTCGTCCTTTATTACCGACTGCACCGGCGGGATCGTCGCAGACGCGGGAAGAGAAGGAGACAAGGTGATCTGTTCGGAGCACGACCTTGACGCTATAGACGAGATGCGGCTGAGCTGGGGGATATTCCGCGACCGCCGTCCCGAAAGATACGGCATTATCACCGAAAGGTGAAGCGATAATCCATTATGACGAAAGGAGAACACCCGTATGAAGTACGTTTGTGAGCTTTGTGGCTGGGAGTACGACGAGGAAAAGGGCGATCCGGACAACGGCATA
>JAFZOA010000367.1 GCA_017550775.1 Ruminiclostridium sp.
GATCTCGAACCGGAGCTGCCTTCCGACGTATTACCGGACGTGTTTTCCGACGTAGTTCCCGAGGTATTGCTGAACTTGCTTTCGGAGGTGCTTCCGGACGAGCTCTCCGAAGACACCGATGACGCTTCGGTCTGTACTTCCGGCTGAGTGTTCTGCGAACAGCCGGAGAATGCGAATATTACTGCCGCGAGCGCGGACAGGAACCTGTAAGATCGTTTCATTCTATACCGCCTTTCAAAAGCGACAGGTTGCCTGTCATAGCAGCCGCCGTTTTGTGTGTATAATGAATATTTTTTATTATAGCACATTTTTTCGGATTAATCAACACTTTTTTCATATATTAAAAAAGTAGGCATTATCAAAGAAAAAAGCGTATCTCTCCCCCACGATATATGGGGGAAAGATACTACGATATCTGTATCTGCCGCTGTTATTTCTCAGGGCCTGTATTTTCGCCCTTTTCAGTCTTATCCTCGCCGGACAAAGCTTTTTCGAGCATCATGCGGCGCTTGGCAGGAAGCAGCAGCGAGGTCACAGCCTTGCCGAACAGACTGTTATCAAGCGGGACTGTCTCATTTCCGCGGCTCATGTATACCGAAGCATTCTCCGGATCGACAAGCGACCTGAAAACATTACCTTTCAGCGGGAGATAGCAAAGGATATCGAGTATGCTCACATCTCCGGGAACACATATCTCCTTCCGGGTCGTGTCCTCCTCCTTGTGGCTCCTTACTCTCAATCCGCAGATATATTCCGTTTTCTTTTCCGGATCCTTTACGGTAAGGCACCCGGAATACTCTCTGAGCACGTCAAAGCCCGGTACTCCGATATTAAGTCCGTCGCTGTCGGAGAAGAATCCCACGATCATGTCACGCCAGCATTTCGGAGTCATTCTGTCCGTCTTCGGCGACTTTATCCATTTTGCCGCGCCGTCCTCCACGACCTTGAGCAGCATTTTGTTTCCGTTAAGAAGCGCGGGCGTGAGCTCGTCATAAAGTCTCTGCTTCGGTAGGATCTGATCCTTGCTGAGCTTTTTAAGTCCCATGACAGACTGTGTTATCGGGTGCGTTATCGCCATTGCGGCAGCGACACTCTTTCCCGTACCGTACAGGGAATCGAGTATCTCCGGCATATCCCTGACCGGATCGGCTCCGGGCTCCGCATTCACGCGCCCGTAAAGATACTCACTGTCATAGTTGCGGGTCACGGTCACGGCGAACTGCGCGGGCTTTCCGACGATACCGGTGTCCCAGTCCTTCATGCTTGTAGCAAGGAATGCCGCAAGCCTGTCGGCATCTTCCGCGAGCGTATGACCGTCCGCGGATCCAGCAACTCTTATGGCGTGAGCTTTGCCGCCGCTTCTGCAAACAACGCTGTAACCGGCTTTTATATCCTCGTCCGTGAGTTCGCCTGTCTTGTGATCATACTCCGCACCGAACCACATCGCCGGTGTGACAAGCTTTTCCGGACTTCCCTTGGCACCGCTGAGCGTCTGGGGAAGAACAGAAGCAAACAGAGCCTTCGCGTCGGTAAAGCACAGCGCGTCGCAGCCGAACGAGTTCTTCTGCGCTTCGAGTATGCACCCGGAGAACCTGTCAAAGGTCTCCTTCATGTCGGCGCGTACCTCCTCCGCGGAACGCTTACACTCCTTGTGTTCGCCCTCGGTTATCTCCTCCTCGTCATCGTCGCTGCAGGATCTCACCGAATATGAGAAATACTCCTTTTTCCCGGCGCATACCGCGTCAAGCTCAAGGTACAGATCGTTCATACGCTCCACAAGCTCGTCGCACGTTCTGCGCAGTTCAGCCGCTGTTTTGTCATGCGACGGAGAAGCAGCGGACTCGGCTCCGCTCGTATCAAGTCCGGACGCGACATCGAGAGTCCGGGTATAGTAGGCGTCATACGGGTTTTCGGAGATCGTGTATGTGAATTTTCCTCTCGTTACCTTATAGCGCTTTGTCGTTCTGCCCTCATCGTTCGTTCTCTCGGAAACGGTCACGGTATCGAAGCTTTCACGCTGTACCCTGAATTTTCCTTCCGCGACAGTCTCGGTATTGAGCGCGTTGAGGTGGTGGCGGCAATGTGCGTCGAGCGACCTTGCGGCTGCCTCGGAACGCGGCACATACACACCGACCGTGTCACCGTCGAAGTCGCCCTCCTGCGACTTTACAGAGCTCGGGTTGAGCGCTATTGTTTTCAGCGTATTCATGGGATCATCGGGGTCATAGCCCTCATGTCCCTCTCTTGTCTCGATGATATCGGCATACGGGTATCTCACCGCGCCGTTCGACAGCACCGGGTCACGCCATATCAGCACCGAATACCTGTTATCCTTACATTCCTGTTTCAGCGTCTCAAACGACGTTTCCGGGGAAACAAGACCTATCTTCTCCGCAAAATCACGCGGCAGCAGCACCCTGTCGAGCCGGAGAGTGGGGTTCGGAGAAATAACCGCGGTAGCGCCGCCGCCTGTCCTTGTCCGCTCGAAGCACTGCTTGAAGATATTGTTCTTTGAAGCGATATTGTCGTTGAACAGCTTATAGTACATTATCAGCGCGTACTTTCCTGCCTCCCGCCTGCACTCCTCCGCCTTACGCGATCTGTCGTGATACTCCCGTATCCACTGTGTTAAGGTGAAAAGGCTCTGGTTCTTATATGTATAACCGATATTTTTCAGACCGTCGGAGACCTTTGCGATCAGACCGGAACGATCTGTATCTCCGGAGCATTGATCTTCTCCCTCACCGGGTAAGACGATCTCTCCCGTATCTTTGATCCCGTACTTCTTTCCGAGCTCTTTCTCCGTAAGCTCGCCTGTAACTATCCCGATATAGGTGAAAAGAAGCATATCCGCGTATTTTCTCAGGCGCTTCGTGTTCTCATTGTAGTAAATGCACTCCGAAAGCTTTTCGCCGGCAGTCCCGTTTTCGTCCAAGCTCTTCAGAAGTTCATACATTTTCACGTTTCTGCCGTCTTTTCCGACGTTGTGCTCCGACCTGTACGCTTCTGCCGGAAGCATGAACAGCTTCTCAAGCTTTTCCCTTGCCGAGACAAACTCAGCGGCACGCTCATCATCAGTGAGTGTTTTCCCGCACGCGCTGATATACGCGGTCGTACAGACATCGAGAGCAAGCTCCATGCTCCTGCGATGCGCAATGTATTTCCCGCTGTTTTCAAGTATTTTCAGATAGAAGTTTGTATATTCGTGCGTTATCTGCTTTCCCTCGACCGATTCATACACGCTCCTGAACCTCTTTGAAAACAGCGGGACAGTATCGGTAAGCTCACCGCGCCCCCACTTTATCTCAAAGGGAAGCTTTATATATTTGCAGTCGAGGTTCAGCACATAGCTGTAGAATTTTGTGAGGATCGCTGCGTTTTTTTCGGGATACACAGACCCCATGTTCATGATCGCGTTTCCGGATTCGAGCACGCCCGCTTCGATGTATTCCTCGTCGGGAACACAGTCGTCGCACACCGGCGCGACGTTCTTTTTCCCGGTGGCGAGAGTTTCAAATACAAGAGTGCCGTCGCTTTTACGCCTTACGTTCCTTGTATGCTTACCTATCACAGCCGCGACATCGAACACACTGTTTTCTTCGTAAGAGTCCGCCGGCGAGCCTTCCGCTTTTCCGGCGGCTCCCGCAGTTGCAGAGATATCCGTGACCGGGATGATCTCATTGATCTCGTTAAGTCCGGCACCGAGTACGCGCATGATCTCCCGCGCCTTGCTGAACTCCCGGCCGTTGGTGCGGAACACCTCTTCCTTGAACAGTGAGGCTCCGAGTCCGTCCAGCGCCCATACGAGCTGGTGAGAGATGCTTCTTCCCTCGTCCTTATGCGGGTCGTATATCCTCGATTTTGCGTCCACAGTCTTATCCGTCACCGTCCATGTGATGTAGCCGATGCCGTCGGGGAGAATTCTGTCGTTTACCTTTAGAACGGTGAGCGAGCCCGTCTCAAGTCCGAGCTCATTTTCCGCTCTGCGTGCGGCTTTTATACTGCGCATCATCGCGCGGGCGGTACCGCCGTTGTTTCGCGCGGTCATCGCGTACGGCGCACCGACGATATCCAGCGTGGGGTTATCCCGGAAAAGCATAACAAGGCGCTTCATCGGTTCATGCGCCGGGTCGGTGAAGTAAGCGCCGTCAGGATCGGCGCTGCGGTCAACCACGATAGATACAACACCCTTGTTGCCGCTGTCGTCACACAGCTTGTCGCCGATACCGAGCGGACGATAATTTCCGTCGGGAGCCTTGACACGGTTTTCATACGAGAACTCACGGCTGATAACAAACGCGTCGTCCTGGGTCCAGCCGCCGACAGACATATATGCCGTGCCGACGCCTATGCTGTGTTTCAGCTCTATTTTCCTGCCGTCGTTCAGGACAAATCCGCGCCTTCCGTATGCCGTATGCAGGCAGCATTTCTTGTGCGAGAGCGACATATTGATACGGTTGGCGGGATTGTACTCGTTGATGCCGTACATTTCCGGAAGCCCGAGCACTGCGCACTCGCCCGCTTCTCTCGCGACAGCGTCTCTCGCCTTATCTCTGAGCGACCTTTCAAGCGCGTCTGTGTCCTTTACACCTTCAAGCTCGCTGTCCGAGAACGATATACGGCGCATACGATAATATTGCAGATATCGCTCGTTCACCTCGTCCGCGGGGCAGCCCGGAACACCCTCCTCATCAACTATGAGCGGCTTCTTGTACTCCGCGAGCTTTTCCGCGATAAGCGCGTTCACCGCCTCGCTCTTCTCACCCGGAGTTCCGCCCGCAAGTATCTCTCCGAGACTTTTTCCGCCGAACGAGTCACTGTCGAAGGATCCCAGCACCTCGCAGGTGAGCGCGGCTGTCCTTCTGCATTTCTCCAGGTCGGTGTGAAGCAGCCCTATGTCGTCCTTCACAGTAAACAGCGGAGCAAAGTATCTTACGGCACCCTGCTGCTTTGCGGAACCGGTAGCTCTCGAATCGAACAGTTCCACCTTCCATACATAGCCGTCGTCGTCCTTCCACGGGTCTTCGCCCCCCGCGACAAGCGCGTTATACTCCGCTATACCGCCGATACCCGCGGGAACGACAGCAATGCTCGCGTCTCTGGTGGGCGCGTAGATATGATCTTCCTCGTCCTTTCTCTCACCGCGTATCCTGCTGAGAGCATATACCTCCCCGGAACCCGTATCGGAAGCAGCAAACGCCTCCGTTCCGCTTTCCGAAGAGCTGTCGGAGCCTTCGTCGTCCTTGTTCTTCTCCTCTTCGTTTTCCATGGCAGCAACGTCCGAATCGTCGGAATCGTGCTCAGCGCCTTCAAGCTCGCTTGATGCCCCGTTCTCCTCTTCATCGCCGCCGTCGTCTGACAGCATACCGTTACCGGATAAGCTCATTTCTTTGAGGCGCTGCTCCGAACGCTTCTCGGAGATTATCGAGGTATTGTTCATGAACTCCCTGTCATAGAGCAGGCGGCCTCTTCCCGCAAGTATGCAGGCTCTTGTCGCGTCGTAGTTCTCATACATACGCTCAAGCTCAAAGTCCTGCTTTCCGGTCTCGTCCTCAAAGTCCGCAGGAAGCTTCCCGCTCACGAGAACCTGATTGTAAACATTGTTCAGGTCGGTCTCACCGTAGTATATGACAGGCACGCCCTTTACAGGCATATTCTTTATCACAGCGTTTGTGAGCCTGAAACGGACAGCGTTTATTATGCGTTCCTCATACCCCTGAACAACTGTACGGTTCACAAAGCTTCTCTTGTCGTTCTCATCGGAAGGTCTTACTATCGAAGCGGAGCTTCCGGGTATGATATAGCGGTTCTCACCGTAGGAGTAGTTCTCCTTTATAAGACCGGTACTCAGCGAAGGTACGGCGATCCTGTCTCCGTACGCATCGGTTATGACACGGTATCCGGCTTCATCATCGGTCACCGGCTCGAACACCTGACCCAGATATCCCTCTACCGGCATCATTCCGTACGATTTGTTAGGCTTGCCCTTACTGTTGACCGCCTCGATACCGGAGTGCGCTGTGCCGGCGTAATGGATTATACCGTGCCGGTCGATCTCAACGACGGTCTCTTTCCATTCCGCGCCGGTATGCGAGGATCTTTTCACCCTGTCGCGCCCGGAGTCGCTAATGCGGCCGTAAATACCCAGACCGACAAGCGTTTCGTACACTTCGCAGCCCAGCCTTCGCAGAAACGGCGGCAGACTGTCATATCCGGGCGAGCCGGGGGTGATATCCCTCTTGGAGCTCTCGTCAAAAACGATGTATGAACGCAGGAGCTTCCTGCTGAAATAGCTGTATTTGTCGCCCGACCCGTCTCCGGTGGCGCTTTTCGGCTCGGTATCGAGATCCTCTTCGGTCTCATCATCGGAGAGCCCGTCAGATAAATCATCCGCATTACCGGTCCCGTCGCCGGTATACAGACCGAAACTGTGCAGATCGCGCTCGGACAGGAGACAGTCCGGTATAACACTGTACGGCCGGTGTTCATTATCGTTCTCTCTTTTAAGGGTCTTCAATGCGCTTATGATGTTCTCACGAACTGTCGGCTCGGCTATACCGAAATCCATGAACAGGGATATCGCGGACGCGTTTACCGAACGAGCGGGAAGCGAACGTTCAACAGTGCCGGAGCCGTTCTCCTGCCCGTTATCGCTGTCATAGGAAAGAATAACATACTTCCTGTCCTCCTCGCCGATGTTGCCGAGATAGTAGTCCACGCTTTCCGAGACGCGGGATCTGCACGCTTCTGTACGACGTGCGACCTCGTCCGAACCGAAATAAAGTCCTTCCTCCGCAGCGGCCTTATACAGCCCCAGAAACACTTTGTAACAGAGCTTCTGAATATCTGCGATACGGCTGTTTGTGTCGCGCTGCGGACGGAACGCTTCATCTTCACGCCCGGCATCCGAAGCCGCCGTCTCCGCAAGACTTATGATGTCGTCAAGACCGATCTCGTTCCGGATATTACAGCGTGCTTTTTCATAAGCGTCACGGATATACTCATCCGCTTCCGTAGCTGTATTAAAGGCTTTCTTTCTCTTATCCGACCTTCCGAAATCCGATACCGATATACGGAAGTACGACCCCTGATCCCCGACCGGTACAGCGGAATAACACGATGTCCAGACGTAACGCTTTCCCTTCCCGGACTTGCCTTCCGGGATCATGGCGGTAAGAACATCCGACATACGCACATTATCCGGGAACGCGTTTTCGTCGTCCGGGATCACCTCGCCGACAAAGCCGCTGCCGCTGCCGTCCGCGCCATATCTTTCCACCTTCTGCCCGAAAGCTTTTTTCACGAGATCCACTGACATACGCGGAGTTATGAGCCCGCAGATCCCCGGAACGTCTATCCCCTTGCCGATACGCTTCGGCTGGAATTTGTACTCAAGACCGCTCGCACGGAAGTTGACCGCAGGTACTATCGAGGTAAGGCCGTCGGGGACTACAAGAATTATATCCACTATGCCCGCGTTTCCGGGGGCAAACTGCACTTCCGCCCGCAGGCTCGCACTGTTCCCCTGTATGAACGCCTTTACCGTATATTCAAGCCCGATATCCGTAATATACTTCAGTATCGCGGCCGCACACGCGACCATCCGTCTTCTTGCCGCGCTGTCCTTTCCGAACGACTCATATTTATACAGTGTACTTACCGATGCGATATAATCCACATCGGAAACGTAAGCTCTGAGACCTGTCAACCCAAGCTCCTCCGCTTTTCTGCCGATCGAAAGAGCCGTTTTTCTTTCATTGTTTTCCGCAACCGACGCTGCATTTCCGGACACTTCACACATAGTTTTTTTCTCCCTTTTCGTAATTTTCACAGATCACGGTCATTATGAAATGTTCGTGACCATTCCCACCGAAACGCAGTTATCCAGCACCGCCCGCAGGTCGGTACCCTCCGATGCCTCCCAGTTCCTTATCCCGTCCACCTGATAGGAACACCTGTCCTCCGACACTCTCGTTTCCCGGTAGCGGTCACGGTAGAACCCGTCGGTGGAGACCTTTCTGTCCCGGAGGATACCGCCGCACTCCGAAAGCTTACAGCCCGGGAAATTCACGTTCCAGATACGGTCCCGCTCCAGCGGCTTTTCAATGAGCTCCGCGATTATCTCCCGCAGATATCTGACCGTGACCTCGCAGGTATCGGACATGGCTTCGGAGAAGGCTATCGCCTGTACCTTCTGGAACGATGCCTCGAACGCAGCACCCGCCGTCGCGGAATACTGTATGTCGGACGCGACGTTGTACCCGTTGTTTATCCCCGAGAACACAAAGTCAGCGCCGCCCGGGACTATGTTCAGATGCCCGACCCTCACGCAGTCCGCGGGAGTGCCGCTGCACGCGAAGGCGTTTACCCCAGCGACCGGGAACTCCGCTTTCCACACATCAACGCTGCTGCGAAGGGTAATGCAGTGCGACAGAGCGCTTCTCTGGCTGTCCGGCGCAACTACCCATACCTCGCCGAATCCAAGTGCCGCCTCCGCAAGACGGGCGAGTCCTCCGGCATTTATGCCGTCATCGTTCGTGATAAGTATTCTCCTTGACATAGTCCCTCCGATAATACGATATTCCGTGCTTTGCCGGTTTCCCGCCGGCTGCGTTACTATTTATTATAGCATACCAGCGGCGTTTTGTAAAGCAATTATTCGACATACGGAGACAGCGGAAAACGGCTCTACTGCCAAAATCGTAAAAATGAACGCGATACTTTATGCCGCGAAAGCCTATTGACAGTGAGTATGCGTGTGGTAGGCTGGTAGCCGGGCAGCAGCCCCTTGGGGATGTCTGCCCGTGCTGCCGGACTACCACACGCATCGAGGCTCACTGTCAATAGGACCGTGGAATAAATTATCGCCCCGAAATCCGTTACGATTTTCGGAGTAGAACCCCGGAAAACACCGCTATTGACATTTCCGTATCTATGATGTATAATACCACACACAAGGAAACAGAAATGAAAGATAACAGAAAACGCCTTTTCGGCACACGGAAATTCTACGGGAGCGCATTGTCGCTCGCGGTACCCATAATGCTCCAGCAGCTCGTTCAGAGCCTTGTTTCGCTTATCGACAACTTCATGGTGTCGGGTCTCGGAGATGTCTCGATGTCCGGGGTCAACGTCGCGGGACAGGTCCTGTTTGTGTTCTTTGTGTACCTCAACGCGATATGTATGGCGGGCGGTATCTTCATGACGCAGTTTTACGGCGCGGAGGACAGAGACGGTATGAAGCAGGCGTTCCTGTTCAAGCTCATAATGGGATTTGCCGCGTTCGTACCGTTCCTGCTGGTGTGCATGGTTTTCCCGCGGGAAGTCCTGTCGCTCATGGTCATCGGCAATACCGAAGCGGAGCCGATACTCGACGAGGCTGTGCGGTACATCAATATCGTCTTTTTCATGGGTGTGCCTCTGACCGCGTCAATGTGCATTGCGAGCTCACTCAGGGACATGGGGAAAGTCAAGGCTCCTCTTGCCGTCACTATCGCCGCGACCCTCGTAAATACCCTTTTCAACTGGCTGCTGATATACGGCAACCTCGGCTTTCCCGCGCTCGGAGTACAGGGTGCGGCAGCCGCGACGGTGA
>JAFZOA010000368.1 GCA_017550775.1 Ruminiclostridium sp.
CATCACCGGCGATACCGAGACCTACAGCAAGGCGGCGGCGTTCATTTTCGATATGCTCGCCGCGAACGGGGCGGAATGTGCGTTCTACACCAACGGCTCCGGTGGAGTGCACGAACAGGGCGGCTCCGACAAAGAGGACTACATGACCCTGCTTCGGGTGCTCTCGGACATAGAAAACACCTGCTCGATAGACTTCCGGGACTTCATAGGACAAATGGAGGCCTCCGGCATCTACTTCCCCGACCGCACCGACATCTTTATCCTCACCGCCTACATCGACGACTTCACGGCGGATCTCGCGGCGGTAATGCGCCGGCGCGGCAAGAATGTCGTCTTCTACTGCAACGACGACACCGTGAACGACCCGCGCCTTATGCGCATAGGACGGGTAAACAGGTTCTACTGCTGACCCGGAGTTATTACTCACGCAACCGAAAGAAGGTGATGATATGCGCAGCTTCGTTCTGAAAACTCTTGCCGTCCTGTCATTTGCGGCAGTGGTTTTCCCGTTCCTGTTCGGCTGTGACATCAACACCTACGGAGATATAAGCGTGCTGCGAATGCTGTATTACTACGGCATCGGCGCGGTAATATTCCTGCTCGGGTATGTCTCGGCGGCGATATCGAAGTCGCATAAGAAGCTGCGCATACCGCTTCGTATCGCGGGCGCGCTCATGTTCGGGGTCGGCTTCCTTTCCCTACCGATAGGCGGTGACGGGGTGACGGTATTCGCGTTCGGCGTTTGCAGCGTCTTTGCGTACTTCATAGGCGAGCGCGCGGGCTATAAGAACTTCGCGGATATGTTCCCGCTGACGGCGTTCGCATTCTACATCGTGCTTGCTGTCGGCTGCTACATCTTTGTGCGGGTAGCCGCAAACGAGGAGATAAGCACAGCCGCAGCGGACACGGTAGTTGCGGCGTTCGCGGCGGAGTTCGCCGCAGCAGCCCTTCTCGTGAACCAGAGCGGCATCTTCGACCGCGCCAATATGCGCAAGGAGACAAGATCCTCGCTCCCGAAAGGTCTTACCGCGTACAACGCCGCTCTGATCCTCGGCTTCACGGTGACCGCGCTGGCGCTCTGCGTGTTCCGCAAGCAGGTGGCGCAGCTCCTGAGCGATATCGGGATAATACTTGTGAAAGCGATAGTATGGTTCCTGTCGCTGTTCAACGCGGAATCAATGGAGACGGAAGCGTCTTCCGAGGGCGAGATAGGCGCGGGCTGGGCATTCTACGAATACAGTTGGTATCTCCTTGAAGCCTTCGCGATACTCGTTATGATAGCTCTCGCGATCATCTTCCGGAAGCAGATCTTCGGCGCGATAAAGGGGTTCTTTTCGTGGCTCGGAATGTTGTTCAGCGGTCGTCCTGAGGAGTCCGCCCGCCCGGAGTTCATAGACGTGTTCGAGAATTTCTCCTCCGGCAGACGCTCAAAGCCGCTCTCCGACAACATCTACGCTGTACATCGCAGATATGCCGCGGAAAAGGACCCGGTCAAGAAGTTCCGTTACGGCTACCGCGTCCTGCTGTTTCGCATCAGGGCGGTCAATCAGCGCCTTACCCCCGCCGACACGGTCTCCGTTCAGGCAGAGCGCGGCGAGGTACTGTTCCCACGTGACGAGATACATTCGGTAGCCGATACTTATGACGAAGTGCGCTACGGAGACCACGTCCCGACCGACGACGAGCTCACCGCGCTTTCCGGCTTTTTCTCCCCGTCAAAAACAAACAGCAGATAAAGAAGAACGCCTTTCCCGCATAGCGCGGGAAAGGCGTCTGTTTATGCTGTCAAAATTTGAATTTGGTATCAGATATGTCGCCGCAAGGCGACGCAATAGTTGTCAATTTACATAACTATTCCAGCGTCGCTTCACCGACCTCAATTGTGGTCTCGGCGGCGGTGGTCTCAGCGACCGGCTTCGGTGCGACTCCCTCCTTGAATTCGCTGTGAACGGTGAAGTCCGAACCGATAGGATTGTCGTTGACCTCGGTGAACGAGCCGGTCTTGCGAATGCCCTGAACAAGCCAGTTGATCTGCAGGATATTCTCAAAGCTCATGGCCTGACCCTTCTCGACCATGATCTTGCCGTCGATGTTCTTGACCTCGCCCATGAACACCTCAGCCTTGCCTTCCTTGATGTAGTCGTAAAGCGTCTTGCAGATATCCTCGGTTCCCTTCTCGGCTGCCGGTCCGAAGTCAACAAGCCTTACCATACCGGAAGCGACATCCCCGAAGTAATTCTTCGAGCTGAAATTCTCGTTGATTATAGAGCGCACCTCGTCCACAAGGTAGGTGCTGAAATTGAAGAAGTAACCGGTGATGTAGTCGTCGGGAGCTATCTCGGGGAGATCGTAGCAGTTGCCGATGACCTTAACGCCCTTTCTCGCCGCGTACTTCACTGCGTAATCCGACTCCATGTAGGACATGATTATGTCGCAGCCCTGCGAAACGAGGTCGTCCACTGCGGCCTCTATCTCCGAGTGGCTGTTCGACCACGCCCAGTCAAGGCGCACGTCGGTGTGAGTAGTCCAGATCTCCGACGCGCCCAGCACGAATGCGTCCACCACGCCGTAAACGTTGTATTCGCCCGGGTCGGCAACCACGCCAATCACATTGGTTTTGGTGTTATGCGCCGCCGCAAGTCCGCACACCGCCGCGGTCTGATAAAGCTCGCCGCCGAAAGTGGCAAGATACTTACCGACCGTTGTCCCGCCGAATGCGATGTAGTAGGTTCCCGAGGAAGCCTTGTTCTCCTTGTTGGCGGAATTGCCGAACTTGGGACTGCACGCGACGATGATGTTGCACCCCTCGTCCTGCAAGGTGTTGACAGCCTGCGGGAAGTCAGCCACAAGCACGTTCTCGACATAACAGGTCTCAAGTCCGAGAGAGCGCTGTATCTGTGCTCTCGCGACCTCAAAGCAGGCATTGGTCGCGCCGTCGTCAACATAGCCGCTGTACACAAACCCGACCTTGTACACGGTCTTGGGCTCCTCCGGAAGCGTTTCATACTCGAATACCTGCTCGCCGTTCTCGTCGGTGACGGGAGAGCCGTCCTCGTTGGTCATCGGTATGGTCTCAAGCGGCACGTCGGTAAGTGCGGGTTCGCCGCCCTCTTCGGTAACTATCTCGCCGAACTCGTTGGTGAAGGTCACCATTTTGGTGGGAACGGGTTCTTCCTCCTCGCCGTTACAGCCAGAGAAAGACAGAGCGCAAACCGCCGTAAGCAGAGCGGCAGCGATATTCCGAAGCTTTTTTATATATCCGGACATTATCGAAATTCCCCTTTGTATATGCGCAAAAACGCATAGTATTTCATATTACCGTGTAATTATAACACATTTTTCAAAAAAAATCATCACTTTTTTTAATTTTTGTGAATTTTTTTAAAAATATTTTGCATTTTGCACGGAATTGTGATATACTTAATGAAGGGAGCCTCTAAAAACCGTTTTGAGAGAAAAAGAGCTAACCGCATCATCTACTTCGTCAAGTCTCCTCACCTTGCGCCGGCAAGCTTTCGGAGCCTTTCCTCGTATCTGACGCGGTTGTCTCATTTTCTCTTTTCAAAATGGTTTTCAGAGGCACCCTGAAGCGGTGATGATACCGACGCGGTGACGATACCGACGCGGCGCAGTAACTGCCGTACCATATCGGATCTCGCTGCATATCATACAGAACAAAGGAATTGAGACTATTGAGAAACAAACATACCGCGGCACTTTTCACCGCGGCGGTGATCGCGGTATCTGCCGCGTTTTCCGGCTGCGGCTCACCCGCAGGAAACACCGTTCGATCCGCCCCCAGCGCCGCCGCCCGTGAGATAGCGGACGAATACTATCCATGCAGCCGCGCGGACTTCCCGGAATGGGCGGGCATAGACAACAACAAGATAGTGGGCTCGGCCAACTCCCCCGAGCATATCCCGGAGCTTGACATAACCTACGGCGAGTTCATAGACGAGTATATGTACTACCTTGCGGTAAGCGGCATAACCGACGACATGAGCGCCGATTCCGCGGACATCTGTGCTTCATACCGCCTGAACATCATCAACTACCTCACCTACGAAAAGATGTACATGTACGCCGCAAAGCAGGAGTATGGCATCTCCCCCGAAACGCTCACCCCCGAACAGCTTGCCGAGGTGCAAAGCTCCGCCGATGCCGTGCGGGATGACTGGAAGACCGAATTTTACGCTGCCGCAAGCGCTAAGCTCGGAAAAGGCGCGTCCGACGAGGACATCGACCGTCTCTGCGGAGAAGCGCTCGACGTGATATTCGAGAAGTGCGGCATAGACTACGATATGTTCTACAACTGGGAGCTTTACTCAAAGATCGAGTCCCTCGTGTACTCTAAAATGCTCGAAGGCTCGGAGATCACCGACGAGCAGGTGCAGCGGGAGCTTCAGGGCTACATCGACAGCGCAAAGCTGGCGTGCGAGAACGACCCCGCCTCGTACGAGACCAACCCGACCTACATCATGGCGTATGTGCCGGACGGTACGCGCTGCGCCTCGCATATCTTCATTCCGGCGGACGACACCGCTAAAGCTGACGAGGTGTCCGCAAAGATAAAGGATATGGGCGACGGACTCACCGATGAGGCGTTTTCTACGCTCATAAAGCAGTACGGCGGCGCGACGGAACACATGGTGCTGCGCAATTCCGCCAAGTACGACAGCGCCTATGTCAGCGCGCTTTACGATCTCGGAAAGAAATACGGCGTGAGCGAGCCGGTGGTCTCTGACGACGGCGTGTATTTTATCATGTACACCGGCGACGCTGTCGCAGAGACAGAACTGCTCGAAAGCAGCATAAAAAGCCGCCTTAAAACACAGACGCAGGAGAACGTACAGTTCAGCGCGTATCAGGAATGGAATTCAAAGTACAGCTTTGACATCGACTGCGAGACCCTCAGAGTCTCACAGGAGGATATCATACAAAGCAGATCACAATGACAGAAAGGATATCACATGGACAAGAAGAAACTCCCCAAAAGAAGCGAAGTACCGGCACAGTTCCGGTGGCACATCGAAGACCTGTACCCCTCGGACGAGGCGTTCGAGAAGGAGCTCAACGATGCGGGAAAGTATCCTGAGCTGCTCGCGGGGTACGCAGGAAAGCTTTGCGTCTCGCCGGAAGCCTTGCTTGAATACCTGAAGCTCGACGACGAGCTTTCTGCGATCGCAGAGGATCTTATCAACTACGCCAACCGCAAGAGCGACGAGGACACCTCGGTAAGCCTGTACTCGGGGTACTGCGACCGTGTGACCGCGCTGCTGGTAGCTGTCGGGAGCGCCGCGGCATTCGCCGTGCCGGAGATCACAGGCATTACCGACGAGGACATGGAGCGCTTCTACAAGGAACAGCCCGGTCTGGAGCACTACCGCATAGCTCTTGACCGTATCCGCGCAAAACGCGCGCATATCCTGTCGCCGGCGGAGGAGCGCGTCGCGGCAATGGCGGGAGAAATGAACGCGTCGCCGGAGATCATCGTGTCCATGCTGGACAACGCCGACCTGAAATTCCCGGACGCGACCGACAAGGACGGAAAAATGCATCAGCTCACCCACGGGAGCTATATCCCCATGATGCAGAGCGAGGACAGAGAGCTCAGAAAGTCGGCGTTCACAAACATCTATAATACTTACAAAAGCTTCGAGAACACCTACACTGCGATCTACTCCGCGCACCTGAAATCCCTCGCGTTCCAGTCGAACGTTCACAAGTACGAAACGACTCTCGAAGCCGCGCTCGACAGCACCGAGGTGCCGACAAGCGTGTATTACAAGCTTATCGACGCAGTCCACGCGAACATGGATAAGATGTACCGATATGTGGCGCTGCGCAAGAAGCTGCTCAAGGTAGACGAGCTGCATTATTATGACCTTTACGCACCCATGGTGAGCGACATCGCGGACAACATACCGTACGACGAGGCGGTAAAGACCGTGCTCGAAGCGGTCAAGCCGCTCGGCGAGGAATACTGCGGCGTGATGAAGAGCGGCTTTGAGGGCGGCTGGATAGATGTGTATGAGAACGAGAACAAGAGAAGCGGCGCATACTCGGCGGGCGCGGCGGTACACCCCTTCGTGCTGCTCAACCACACCGACGATCTCCAGTCCGAGTTCACGATCGCCCACGAAATGGGACACGCGCTGCACTCCTACTACTCCAACAAGTGCCAGAGCGTGACCTACCGCGATTACAGGATCTTCGTGGCGGAGGTAGCCTCCACATTCAACGAGAGCCTGCTGATGCAGCACCTGCTCAGAACTACTGCCGACAAACGGAAAAAGGCGTACCTGATA
>JAFZOA010000369.1 GCA_017550775.1 Ruminiclostridium sp.
GTGATCGTCCATATGGAATCCGTTGCCGATATCATTCTTTTCATTACGGAGACGAGGATAACACCGCTGAGACATGGCGTGAAGGCTACTATCATACAGGCGATACAGCTTGGGTTGACGAAGATCTGTTTCTGTACTGCATCGGGGTAAGTCCCGTTATTTTCCGGAACGCCGCCGCAAATGCGCTCTGAGACGAAAACCCGAGTGAGTCGGCGATATCCGCGATCGGGAAATCCGAGAATATCAGGATATTCTGCGCTGTCGTTATCTTTGCTTTGAGGATATACGCCTTTATCGGTATCCCCATTTCCTTCGCGAACAGCTTCGATAAATAGCTCGGGTCGAGGTGCTCGTGTTCCGCAGCCATTTTCAGCGTCAGCGGTCTGTGGAGATTTTCGTAGATGTGATCTACCGTTCTGCGAATGTGAAGTGACACGCTGTTTTCCTTGCGTATCTCCGCCATACGTTCCGCAAAATCGAGCATCATCGTGCCGGTGAGCTCGATAAGCTCCTGCGGCTCGCGGCATTTGTCGCCCCTGCGGATATATATGTCGCTCAGCGTGTATGCGATATTGTGCTTCATGCCACCGTCGATGCAGACGCGCGCGATTATCCCGACACCGATAGCGAAGTGGTACTGATTGTTGCGCAGAAGGCTGTCGGACAGCATACCCTTTCCTTCGTAGTAATGCGCCTTGATCTCTCTTATGTTTTCCCGCACTTTTTCGATATCACCGTTCTTTATGTCGTCGTATCTCGCAAATTCGCTTCTTATCTCGGTACGCTTGAAATCCTCCTCCGTCTGGACGAACAAGCGGTAATTGAGCTCTCTGTTCGTATTCATAATATCACCTTTATAATCAGTGTTTTTGTTTCTCCTGCCGAAGACGGGGAGAAACAAATCTTCAAGCTAATGATACCATATTTTTGATAAAAATGCAATAGAATTGATAGATATTTGCCCCGGTCGATTGTATAATAGCATCAGAACAAAAGAGCAGATACGGAGTGATATATATGAACGGAAATATAGATTTTACACAGGGAAAACCGAGCCGCGCGATACTGCGGTTTTTCTTCCCCATGCTCCTGACCGGGATGCTGCAGCAGTTCTATTCCTTCGCGGATACAGCCATCGTCGGGAGAGGTCTCGGCGACAACGCGCTCGCCGCGGTCGGAAATATGGGTTCGCTGTGTTTCCTTATTATCGGGTTCTCAATGGGTCTTGCGAACGGGTTCTCGGTACTTGTTGCGCAGAGATACGGGGAAAAGAATTTTCGGAACTGCGCAGAACACTGTCGGCTATGATACATCTCGCGGTCATCATAACAAGCGCCCTCACGGTGCTCAGCATCGCGTTCCTGCAGCCCGTACTCACTTTACTGCAGACAGACGAGAGCATAATCGGCGACAGTCTGACTTACGGGTACATACTTTTCGGCGGACTTTCCGCGACAATATTCTATAATATGAGCGCGGGCATTCTCCGCTCGCTCGGCGACAGCAAGACACCGCTCAAGGCGATAGTAATCTCCTCGGTGCTTAACATCGCAATGGACAGCCTGTTTATATTTGTACTTCGCACTGGTGTATGGGGCGCGGCGGTCGCTACTATCATCTCGCAGATAATTTCGGGTATCGTGTGCCTGCACAAGCTTCGCAGCATCGACTTTCTGCGTAAACAGGACGGCGAGCAGAAGCCCGATGGCGCTATGTATGCACGGCTCATGAAGAACGGCGTGCCTATGGCGCTTATGAACTCGATAACCGCTGTAGGCTGCATGGTAGTGCAGTATTTTGTCAATGGTCTCGGTGTTGCGTACACATCGGCGTATTCGGCTTGCAGCAAGTACATCAATATGTTCATGCAGCCCGCCTTTACTGCAGGATACGCAATGTCGGCTTACACCGGTCAGAACTATGGCGCGAAGCGTTTCGACAGAATAAGTGAGGGATTCAGGGTCTGCCTTGCGATAGCGCTTACAGCGTATGCGGTGCTCGGCTCGGCTATGTTTTTCTTCCCGCGTGAGCTCGCGTCGCTTCTTCTTTCGGGCGAAGAGCAGATATCCTACGCTGCAGAATTCCTGCCGGTGTGCGGAGCGATGCTGTTCTCGGTGGATATACTGTTTGTATTCAGAAATGCCGTTCAGGGTATGGGCTTCCCGCTCGTCCCGATGATCTCCGGCATCGCCGAAATGGTACTTCGCATCGGCACTATCTCGCTTTTCATCGGACAGATAGGCTTCAGGGCAACGGCGTATGCGGAAGTGTGCGCGTGGGTCGGAGCGCTTATACTCAACGCGATAGCTTACAAGGTGATATACACAAGAGAAGCGGGACGCGGACGCGCGTCTGCACCGTATGCGACACTCTGCAAATAAGGTGGCTTTATGAACAGAAAATATTTTGATATGCCCGTGAAAGCTCAGCGGACAACGCCGTTCAGTATATTTGTCGATCAGGCGGGGTATTATCCGGACAGCAGGAAAAAGGCTGTCATACCGTTTGAATGTGACAGCTTCGATGTCACGGACATAAACGGAAAGGTACGGTTTTCCGGCCAGCCCGTTTCTGCGGGATATGATGAAACTTCGGGTGACAACGTTTGGCTCGCCGATTTTTCGGGGCTTCGGGAAGCCGGAAACTACTGCGTTAAAGCCGGCGGCAGGACTTCCGCAATGTTCCGTATCGGCGGTGACGTTTACGACGATGTTTTCAGCAAAACATCAAAGGCGTTCTATTATCTTCGCTGCGGCTGCGGACTTGATGAGCATCACGCAGGAGTATGGTATCACGGGAAATGCCATACCGCGCTCGCGAAGTTGTGGGATGACAGGAGCGTGACTCTTGATGTGACCGGAGGTTGGCACGATGCGGGCGACTACGGCAGATATGTGACAGCGGGAGCCTGTGCAGCGGCTCATCTCCTGTACGCGTTCAGACTGTTTCCGGACGTATTTGAAAAGCAGGA
>JAFZOA010000370.1 GCA_017550775.1 Ruminiclostridium sp.
CTGGATGGAGATAGCGGCTCTGTTCGGAATGGCGACCAAGTATTCCGAGGGTCTTCTCGCGATAAAATACCGCACCAAGGACAAAAACGGTCACATACTCGGAGGACCTTTCTACTACATCGAAAACGGCATGGGGAAAAAATGGCGCTGGCTCGGAAAGGCGTTTGCTCTGTTCGGAGTACTTGCCGGACTGCTCGGCATCGGCACCTTCACCCAGATAAACGGTATCACCTCCGCTGTGAAAGGCTTTTTCGATCCGAAATCAGAAAACATGGTAAGTGTTTTCGGCGGTGAATACAGCATCAGCGTAGTCATTGCAGGTGCGGTCATAACTGTTCTTACGGCACTTGTTCTTCTGGGCGGTATAAACAGTATTTCAAAAGTGGCGCAGTTCGTCGTTCCTACTATGATCGTCGCGTATGTGCTGTGCTGCTTTACTATTCTCGTCACAAACTTCACAGCAATTCCCGGCGCTGTCGCTGAAATTTTCGAGAGCGCATTCGGACTGCGGCCGATAGCCGGCGGAGCTGCGGGTATCATAGTGGTTATCCTCTCCGCACAGAAAGGTATCGCTCGCGGTATTTTCTCGAATGAAGCTGGTCTCGGCTCCGCACCTATCGCCGCGTCAGCCGCAAAGACGAACGAGCCGGTGCGTCAGGGGCTCGTGTCTATGATCGGCACTTTTATTGACACGATCATAGTCTGCACGATGACCGGGCTTGCGATCATCATTTCCGGGAGCCACCAGAAGGGGCTTCAGGGAGTTGATATCACAGTTGACGCGTTTGCGAACGGACTTCCCTTCCCGGATGAAGTCGCCTCTTTCATACTTATGGCGTGTCTCGCGGTATTCGCGTTCACCACGATACTCGGGTGGAACTACTACGCCGAACGCTGTCTCGCGTATCTGTTCGGCTACCACAGGTGGCTGGAGCTATCGTTCAGGTGGGTATATATCGCAGCGATTTTCATAGGGCCGTACCTTACCGTCGAAGCAGTATGGAGTATAGCAGACATCTTCAACGGGCTCATGGCGCTGCCGAATATTACGGCGCTCATAATGCTTTCCGGCACCGTAAAGAAAGAAACGATGGATTATTTTGCCCGCACGAACGACTGAGAGGAAGCTTTATGAATAATGTCAGTTTCACGGGACACCGTGACGTTTCAATAGCCAGGTACCATATAGTTCTATACGACACGCTCGAAAAGCTCATAGACGACGGCTCGGATATGTTCTTTGCGGGTGGAGCCGCCGGGTTTGACACGCTTGCCGCCGAGACAGTGCTCCAGCTCAAGACCGTTTACCCGTGGATAACGCTTACCCTTATACTTCCCTGTTCTCCCGAGGAGCAGACCCGTTCGTTTTCCGAAAGAATGAAGCAGCGGTACTTCGAGATCATGCAGTCGGCGGACAAAGTCGAGCAGATATCGCCGTACTACACCCCCGAATGCATGAAACAGCGCAATCAGCGGCTTATCGACTTTGCAGATATCTGTGTATGCTGTTATGACGAACGACGCGCGGCTACCGGCACCGGTCAGACTGTGCGAATGGCACAGAAAAAGGGTATCACCGTTATAAACCTCTTCGAGGAATAGGCAATACCCTTTATTATTCTTCACTGACCGCAGTTTAAGTCCTTACGATATCTCTCCAGTCGAGGTCGCCGCGTTCAAGCGCGTGGATAAGCGCCTCGCCCGTTGCGATATTTGTCGCTACCGGGATATTGTGAACGTCGCTCAGTCTGAGCAGAGTCATCTCGTTAGGCTCGTGAGCCTTGGCGTTCAGGGGGTCACGGAAGAAGAACAGAACATCTATCTCGTTGCATGAGATCCTTGCTCCGATCTGCTGGTCACCGCCCTGCGAACCGCTGAGGTAACGCTGGATATTAAGTCCTGTTGCCTCCGCGACGAGTTTTCCGGTGGTACCGGTGGCGCAAAGATTATGTCTGCTGAGAACGCCGCAATATGCTATACAGAACTGTACCATAAGTTCTTTTTTGGAATCGTGTGCTATCAGTGCAATATTCAATTGAAACACCGCCCTTTCTAAGGTCTGTTACTTTTATCGCCGTTAATCTATGTTTATTGAGAGTGGAACTCTGTCTCCGAGAATTCTTCTCGAAATAGCGTCATAAGCCTTAAATCCGGCGCTGTTTTTGGGAAGAGGCTTGCCCTTCGAGCCGCAGATGCGGATCTCACTGTCCTCCGGAACAACTCCGATGAGCGGGATGCCGACAGTATCCATGACCTCGTCAAGATCGTACAGAATCTCCTCGTCCTTGAATTTTACCGGAACCTTGTTAATGATGAGTCTCTGGTTTACACAGTTCTTGACATACAGGAAATCGGACAGCATCGCACCGTCTCTTACACATACGGTATCCGGTGTCGTGACCATGAGAATAAGGTCGGCAGCCTTGATAACGCTGAATACCGAGCTTCCGATACCCGCGGTATCCATTATGATGTAGTCAAAGTGCTCTCTCAGTTCTTCACACACACCTATTACCTTTTCGGGGTTTATCTCGATGAACGGGTTCTTTGTTGCGCAGACGAGTGAAAGGTTTTCGCTTCTCTCCACCTTTGTGGTCGCGTTCATGATTTCGATCTTACCTTCGAGGTATTCACCGATATCGTGTCTTACACTTCCGTTGATACCGAGAATGATGTCCTGGCATCTCAGACCGAAGTCAAGCTCGACGATAAGCGTTTTCTTGCCCTGATATGCAAGGCAGGAAGCTATATTAGCAGAGGTAGTGGACTTTCCCGTTCCGCCCTTACCTGCTGTTACCGCAATAATCTGTGACATATAAAGAACCTCCTGTTATGTCGCTGTAAGAATTACGCATAGTCATACTCATACATATTAGCATATTTCTATTGTATCACATTTTTTCCGATTTTTAAAGCCTTTTTTTCGTTTTGCAAGCAATTTCGTGAAAACTGCAACGAATAAAGGCTTATTTTTTGTACAATATTTACAATCCAATAATAAAAA
>JAFZOA010000033.1 GCA_017550775.1 Ruminiclostridium sp.
ACTCGTAGACCATTACTTAGCGCTCGACAACGGTGACGTAATGACACCGGTAGACGGTATCGATACTATCGAGCCCGCGTTCGGCATCCCCGCAAGGTGGATAAGCGAGGACAAGAAGGTCGCCGCGGATGTCGCGGGATATACCCTCATAGACCCCGTGTCCGTTATGATAACTCATCTGTCCGAGGTCATAAAGGCCCACTGCAGCGAGATACTCACACGCCAGGATGTCAAGACTATGGTCGAGAACATCAGAAAGACGAATGCAACAATGGTCGACGATCTCGTTCCGAATACTATCTCCTACGGTTATCTCCAGAAGGTGCTTTCGATGCTGCTGCGTGAGGGCGTACCGATAAGGGATATGGAGACCATACTCGAAACGCTCAGCGACCACGTAAGCAATATGAAGGATATCGACATCACCGTCGAGTATATCCGCCAGTCGCTCAAACGTACCATCACAAGGCGTTTTGCCGAGGCAAACTCGCTTCGTGTCATAACCATAGACCCGAGGATCGAGGATATGATAGTCTCAAGCGTGAAGAAGTCGGATCAGGGAAGCTACCTTTCCATGGACCCCGACACCATTCAGCGCATCGTCGGCAAGACCACCGAAGAGGTCAACAAGATAAAGGACGTTATACCGAATGTCATCATACTTACGTCGCCTATCGTCAGAGTTTATTTCAAAAAGCTTATAGATCAGTTCCTTCAGAACATCACCGTTCTTTCGTACAGCGAGATAGACAGCACCACACAGATACAGTCTGTCGGAAGCATATCGCTGTAATCACGGGGAACTGTCCCGCATATTAGGTAAGCGGAGATGCACCGAAAGGAGGCGGGCTCCCGATGGCTGAATATGACACGGCCGCCGCGATACGCGAATACCGCGAAACGCACGACATAAACTTAAGAAACGACATCGTAATGCGCTATCTCGAGCTTGTCCGCGTGATCGCGCTTTCACTAAGAAATGTTTACATAAAATACGCAGGTACCGACGATATCATAAACGAAGGCGTCATCGCCCTTATCTCGGCGATTGACACGTTCGACCTCGACAGAGGGGTAAAGTTCGAGACCTATGCGAATATAAAAGTCAAGGGCGCTA
Source organism: Ruminiclostridium sp. (assembly GCA_017550775.1). The sequence continues at coordinate 1,118 of JAFZOA010000033.1, forward strand.
TAGTCGATTTCGTAAGAAAGCAGGACTGGATACCGCGAAATGTACGCACTTTCGGCAAAGAGCTCGACACCGCGTACAACGAGCTTTTCAACAAGCTCGGACGCCACCCGAAGAATGCCGAGCTTGCAGAGCACCTCGGGCTCTCGCGCGAGAAGCTCGAAAAGCAGATGGCGGAATCCGCAGGAGCGGTCACGCTCTCGTTCGAGGAGCTTCTCTACGAGGACAACTTCGACATCATGGAGAGCGGAGATCTTGCGGACAAAGCCCTTTATGAGAACGAGCTCAGGCAGATGATCGCGAAGGCGATAGAAGAGCTCAGTCCGAAGGCAAGGCAGGTAGTAACGCTTTACTACTATGAAAAGCTGAAATTCGGAGAGATCGCGCGTGTTCTCGGCATCACCGAGTCGCGTGTGTGCCAGATACACTCGAAAGCCATGCTTTTCTTGAAGCACGCGCTCTCGGAATACATGGAAAGATAACAGAACAATTAAGAATGAAGAATTAAGAATTAAGAATTTTCGTTGTTGCTTATATGCGCGCATCGTGCGCGCCTTTGGCAACAAC
>JAFZOA010000034.1 GCA_017550775.1 Ruminiclostridium sp.
CCAGCAGTACAACGCTCCGATTGTCCTCGTTGCATTGGAGGTAACCGATCGCAGTGAGCTCCTCGGTCGCTTCGGCAAGCTGCTGCGGAGTTCCCTCAGCGTCGATAAACAGCATATGGGAATCCACAGCTTTGTTATAGCTTACTCTCGTGATATTTATGCCAAGCGAAGCAAAACACCTGCTTGCCTTCAGAAATGCGCCGATGTGATTCGGCATTTTTGTTACAAATGTTTTATTCATGATCACTTCTGATATTTTGCCTTGTCCATTTCACGGATAGCGGCACGGCGTATTTTGCCGCTGCCTACTGTTTTCGGGAGCTCGGGAACAAACTCGATGACGCGGGGATACTTGTAAGGTGCAGTACGCTCCTTGACGTATTCCTTTATCTCGTTTACAAGCTCCTCCGAGCCTGTTTTATCCTTTGTGAGAACGATAGTAGCCTTTACTACCTGACCTCTTATCTCATCGGGAACACCCGTGACCGCACATTCAAGAACATAGGGCAGCTCCATGAGAACGCTCTCGATCTCAAATGGTCCGATACGGTAGCCGGAGGATTTAATTACATCGTCAACTCTGCCGACATACCAGAAATAGCCGTCCTCGTCTACCCATGCCGTATCTCCGGTGTGGTAGTAGCCGTCGCGCCATGTCTCGGCGGTGTTCTCTTCATCTCCGTAGTAGCACAGCGCAAGTCCCGGAACTCCGTATCCGGGAGCGTTAACGTCCTTCAGCCTTACGCAGATCTCACCCGTTTCGCCTGTGCCTGCCGGAGTTCCGTCGGGAAGAAGAACACGGACATCATACTGCGGGTTCGGCTTGCCCATGCTGCCGGGCTTCGGCTCCATACCAACAACGTTGGCTATTGTCAGAGTGGTCTCTGTCTGCCCGAAGCCTTCCATAAGCTTTATCCCGGTAGCCTTATAGAACTGGTGGAACACCTCAGGGTTGAGAGCTTCACCGGCAATGCAGGCATATTTCAGCGAAGAAAGATCGTACTTCGACAGATCTTCCTTTATGAAGAAGCGGTACATTGTGGGCGGAGCACAGAAGGATGTCACATTGTACTTTTTGAACATGGGAAGAATATCGTCCGCGTGGAAACGGTCGAAATCATAGACGAATACCGCCGCCTCGTTCATCCACTGACCGTACAGCTTGCCCCATAAAGCCTTGCCCCAGCCGGTATCGGAGATAGTGAAGTGCAGGCCGTTCGGGTCGGCGTTCTGCCAATACCGCGCCGTGACATAATGTCCGAGAGGATACTGATAGCTGTGCAGCACAAGCTTGGGATTGCCTGAGGTACCGGAGCTGAAGAATATCAGCATCGGGTCGGTGCCGCAGGGCGTTTCGGATGTACGCGGAAACTCCGTACCATAAGCGGGAAGCTCGGCATTGAAATCGTGCCAGCCCTCGCGCCGGCCGTTCACCATGATCTTTGTTTTAAGCGTGGGTGAGACTGCACAAGCCTTATCGACTTCATCTGATACTTCTCCGTCCGCGGTACATACTATTGCTGATACCTCCGCCGAATTGAAGCGGTATTCAAGATCATGCTCCTTGAGCATATTTGACGCGGGGATCACCAGAGCGCCTATGCGATGCAGCGCGATTATCGAGAACCAGAACTGATAGTGCCGCTTGAGTATCAGCATTACCCGGTGTCCCTTTTTTATTCCGAGCGATGTGAAATAATTTGCAGTCTGGCAGGAATACCGCTTTATATCCGCAAACGTGAAACGGCGCTCGTTATGATCAACGTCCACATAGATCATCGCCGTCTTATCGGGGCATTTCTCCGCCATAGCATCAACAATATCATAGGCGAAGTTGAACTTATCCTGATTCTTGAAGTTAAC
>JAFZOA010000371.1 GCA_017550775.1 Ruminiclostridium sp.
AGAACAGGCTGGTTCGACGCGGTCATCGTCCGTCATTCCGTACGCGTGAACGGTCTTTCGAGACTCGCGATAAACAAGCTCGATACGCTGAGCGGCATCGGCGAACTCAAGATATGCGTCGCTTACGAAAAGCCCGACGGAAGCATTATAAAGGACTTCCCGCCGACACTTGAAGAGCTCGCGGACTGCAAGCCCGTATATGAGACATTCCCCGGTTTCAGTGACGATGTATCGAAGTGCAGAAGCTTTGACGAGCTTCCCGAGGTATGCAGGAAATACATTCTCAAGCTTGAGGAGCTCTGCGGCTGCAAGATCGCTATGGTCGGCATAGGACCCGACAGAAGCCAGATCCTTGAGAGATAATGAATATACTTTTTGTCGGCGACGTTGTCGGACAGCGAAGTGCCGAGTTCCTCAACGCGGCTCTTCCGCAGCTTAAGCGCGAGCATTCTGTCGATCTCACGATCGTTAACGGCGAAAACTCTGCGGACGGCAACGGTATAACGCCGTTTTCGGCAAATCTGCTGCTTGAGGGCGCGGATGTCATAACCACCGGCAACCACTGTTTCCGGCGCAAGGAGATGAACGAGCTCTATGAAGAGAGCCGTGTCATCATACGCCCCGCGAACTTCGGTGATACGGTCGGGCGCGGATATACCATATATGATATGGGAAAGACGAGCGTCGCTGTGGTGAACCTCATCGGTATGGCATTCATGGAGAACTGCGACAACCCGTTCCACTGTGCGGACCGGATACTCGCGGAGCTCGACACGCCGAACATAATCGTTGACTTTCACGCCGAGGCGACCTCGGAAAAGAAAGCCATGGGCTTTTACCTTGCGGGAAGAGTTTCGGCTGTCATCGGCACGCACACACACGTTCAGACCGCAGACGAACAGATACTCGGCGGGCACACGGGGTACATCACCGACGTCGGCTATACCGGTGTCCGGGATTCGGTGCTCGGTATAGACAAGGATGCGATAATAGCACGGCTCACGAATTATTATCCGCAGAAACATACATATCCGGAAGGAGACATAATGATAAATGCCGCCGTCATTTCAACAGACGAAAAAAGCGGGAAATGCACGGGCATAAAAAGACTGTATATTATTTGATATAATATAAAGTACGGGCGGTCACGGAACACGGCCGGCCGAAATAAAAAAATCAAAGGGAGGAAATCGAAATGGACGTTATCAAGGTCTCGGCCAGAAGTGTACCTAAGTCGGTAGCCGGAGCCATCTGCGCTGTTATCCGCGAGTGCGGAAAAGCAGAGGTAGAGGCTGTCGGAGCCGGTGCGGTAAATCAGGCGGTAAAGGCTGCCGCGGTCGCAAGAGTTTTTCTTGCCGAGGAAGATATCGACGCGGTCTGCATACCGTCGTTTGAAGAACTCGAAGTCGCGGGTGCCGCAAAGACAGGTATGAAGCTTACAGTCGAAAAAAGATAAAGAATTTCAGGAAATATTATTGACAAATAACGCTCTGGGTGCTATAATGATGTAAATAACATTTACGGCATCCGGAGCGATATTTGCTCTGTGAATAAAGGAGGTAAACTATATGTCACTTGTTGTCGAACATCTCTCCAAGAAATTCGGAGAGAAAACGGCGGTCGAGGATCTTTCATTCGAGATAAAAGAACCCGGCGTGTTTGCTTTTCTCGGCACCAACGGCGCAGGAAAAAGTACGTCCATAAGAATGAT
>JAFZOA010000372.1 GCA_017550775.1 Ruminiclostridium sp.
CTTCCGCCCGGTATGCGGGAGACCCTCTACTTCAAGGACGACGACAGCCGCCTGAGCTTTCTCCAGGGAAGCTACATCACCCTCACCAACATGACCGACGCGGACATTGACCGCATCATAAAAATGAAGCTCGGCGTGAACGTTTCGGTGCATACCACAGACCCCGAGCTGCGAAAGAAGATGCTCTGCAACCGGTTCGCCGGCGACGTGCTCCGCTATATCGGGCGAATGGCGGAGGGCGGGATAACCATGAACTGTCAGATCGTTCTGTGCCGCGGCTGGAATGACGGCGAGCAGCTCAGACGCACGCTTTCCGACCTTACCGCGCTGTACCCCGCCGTCAAGAGCATCGCCGTCGTGCCCTTCGGGGCGACAAAGTACCGCGAGGGGCTTCCCCATATCGAGCTGCACGACGCGGCATCGGCGGGGGAGGCTGTGGACATCATCGAGTCTTTCGGGGAGAAGATGCTCGGCCTGTACGGTGACCGCGTGGTTTATCCGGCGGACGAGCTTTTCATAAGGGCGGGAAGAGAGCCGCCCCCGGGCGAGTACTACGGGAGCTATGACCAGTACGAGAACGGCGTGGGTATGTGGTCGTACCTACGGGACGGCTTCGTGGAGGAGCTTGAAGAGCGCGAACCGGACAATGTCCGCCGCGAACTCACCGTCGCTACCGGAGCTCTCGCCGCACCTCTGATAGAGCGGCTTGCAGGGCTGTTCTGCGGGAAGTTCACCGGCTCTGTGATACACGTTGTGACCGTGAAGAACCGGTTCTTCGGAGAGACAGTCACCGTCGCGGGGCTGGTAACGGGAGCCGACCTTACCGCGCAGCTCGCCGGGAAGGATGTCGGTGAGCGGGTACTGATACCGTCGGCGATGCTCCGCTCGGACGAGGACGTGTTCCTTGACGACATGACTCTCGCACAGGCGGAGGAGCTTATCGGAGTGCCGGTGATACCGGTGGGCGAAGAGCCGTATGAGCTTATAGACGCAATACTTTTGGAGTGAAGACAGGCTGTTTTCACTCCGTTTTTTTTTTTTGCAAAATCCGACAAATTTGTGCATTTATAACAATTTGTTGATTTGCACAAGACAGATATACCCAATGTTATTGAAATCCTCTTTTGAAGCCTTAAAAAAAGGCGGTACAGGTCGTTTTTCTGAATTTTAGGCACCGGATTTGTTGAAAAGTACCAATTTTCAACAGTTCAGTTTATTTGACTTAACAAGAAACATACGGTATAATTTGCAAAAATCGGCAATACTGATTATTGAAGCTGCTTGTTTTCACTATACCTGTTTGCGGCGGCTTCCGAAAGGAGGAACCGATATGCTTAAACTGAGAAATAACAGCGGTGCTGTCACAGGCACGGCGGCTGTCGCGATATCAGCCGTATCTGTGGTCACGGCTGTGACAGCGCTTTGTGCCGCGAAAATAACCGCGCCGCGCTATCCGGCTGTTATCGTGGAAGACGGGATAGAGTACAGCATTGAGACGCGGGTGAATAACATTGATGACTTTGTAACGGAGCAGAGAGCAAAGCTTCACCCGTACGACGTTATCACATACGCGGGGAGCAATGAGGACGGAGAGCTTGAAATAGCGGTTGAGCGCGCCCCTCATGTCACATTGTCCTTTGACGGCACGGAAGAGAGAGTACGCGCGATAAGCGGTGAGACGGTTGCCGATCTGCTTGCGCGGGAAAACGTCACGGTCGGTGAATACGACTTTTTAAGCCCCTCCGCAGACAGCAGGATAAACGCAAACTGTACGGTAAGCGTCACAAGGGCGTTCCCGGTAATGATAACGATCGGCATTACCGAGAAGGAAGTCCTTGCGGCGGGGATAACGGCGGGGGAGCTGCTGGTGCGTGAAGGGATATCCCTCAGCGGGTATGACGAGCTTAACTGCCCGGTGGACGAGGTCGTGCACGAGGGCATGACGATAGAAATTAAACGGATCGAGTACCGCAAGCATACAGAATCGGAGAATATACCGTTTGAGACCGAGTACACTGACTCGCCGCTGCTGAAGATCGGCGACAGTGAGATCGTGTCCGAAGGCGTTGAAGGAGTTGTCACCAGGACTATTACCGACAAGTTCATCAACGGGGAGCCGGTTTCGAGCGAGGTGACGGATACCGTGGTGACTGAACCGGTGAACAGGGTGGTCGCGAACGGCACGGCTCTCAACACGCCGTACAGCAGGCGGGAAGGGGACTATACGCTTGAAGACGGCGTTCCGACCGAGTATGAGTATGTGCTCGAAGGCAAGGTGACTGCATACTACGCGCCCGAGGGAGCCGGAACTTTCAGCGGCCGGCCGCTGATGCTGGGGTCGGTAGGAGTAGACCCGGACGTGATCCCATTCGGCTCGGAGCTTTACATTACGTCAATGGACGGTTCACACGTCTACGGGTACGCGGTAGCCTCAGATACAGGCTATATCAAGGGTACGGGGATAATCTGCGACGCATACATGGGTCCGACGTTCGAGGACGCGTTTCAGTGGCAGGCGCAGTACTGCAACGTGTATGTCCTTAAAACGGGCGACAACAGCGTAAGCTGGCGATAAAAAAAAGAAGGGGGAACCCCCTTCTTTTTTAGTTTACAGGTTACAGTTTACAGTTGTGATTGTCCGCTGCGCGGACTTATTGATCGTCGCCGAAGGCGACACAACAACTGTAACCTGTTAATTGTTAACTGTAAACTGATTTAAGCCATGCCGGCGGTGATGATCGCCATTTTGTAGACCTCGTCGGCTGTGCAGCCGCGGGAGAGGTCGTTGATCGGAGCGTTGAGACCCTGGAGGATAGGACCGTAAGCCTCAAATCCGCCGAGACGCTGAGCGATCTTGTAGCCGATGTTGCCTGCTTCGATGAGCGGGAAGATGAAGGTGTTCGCCTGACCTGCTACCTTGGAATCCGGGCACTTGGTCTTTGCGACCTCTGCGGAAACAGCCGCGTCGAACTGGAACTCGCCGTCGATAGTGAGCTCGGGGTCGATCTTGCGTGCTTCGATCACTGCGTCGTGGCTGAGCTGGACTGTGCCGCCCTTGTCGGAGCCGTAGGTGGAGAAGCTGAGCACCGCTACCTTGGGATCGATGCCGAAGAATGCCGCTGTACGGGCGGTCTCAACGGCTACCTCTGCGAGCTGCTGTGCCGCGGTCTGTACCACGTTGCCGTCCTTGTCGAGCTTGTCGCTGTAGCTCAGGTTGATAGCGCAGTCGCCCATTGCGATAGTCTCCTCGCCGCCGTCCTTCTCTCTGAACAGAATGAACGATGAGCTTACGAGAGTTGAGCCTTTCTTGGTCTTGATGATCTGGAGAGCGGGTCTTACGGTGTCGGCAGTGGAGTAGGTAGCTCCGCCGAGAAGCGCGTCAGCCTTGCCCATTTTAACGAGCATGGTGCCGAAGTAGTTGGACTTCTGAAGGAAGCCGCGGCACTCGTCCTCGGTCATCTTGCCCTTGCGCAGCTCTGCCATGGTCTTTACCATTTCCTCCATGCCCTCGTAGGAAGCGGGGTCGATGATCTGAGCCTTGCCGATGTCGAAGCCGCCGTCAGCAGCAGCCTTCTTCACATCGTCGGGTGCGCCGCACAGGATAACGCCCATAAGGTCCTCTTTGAGGAGCCTGTCCGCGGCGGAAAGGATGCGCGCATCGGTGCCTTCGGTGAACACGATAGTCTTTTTGCTCGCTTTGAGATTAGCAAGCAGTTTGTCAAACATTGCCATAAGTTGATAAACCTCCGTTTGTAAAAATCTACCTATTATTATACCACTTTTTCACAAAATTGCAAGTGTTTTTTGTGAAATTCGCACACATTTTCTGTTTGACAACAAATTCTTGCAAAACACTTGATTTAATTGGGGTTTTGTGATATAATGAGTATGTATAAATGTGGAATGTCTGTATTCGGAGGAACATTCTATGAGTCTGAAAGAGCTTGTTGATGAATTTGTAAAAACAGAGATCGGCGGTGTAATCGTTACCGACGATGCAGGAAGTATACTTTACTCGGATAATAAGGCAAAGTTGTCCGATCATACCCTCAAGCGCTTTCTCGCAAGGCTCCCGCAGCTCAATTGTGAGGGTGAACGCAGAACATGGGAGCTTACCGAGTCCGACGGCGGCAAGTACTACCGCATCCTTTCCGTTGCGAAGGTGTACGACGGCAAGCTTTGCAGGTTCCACTGCCTTTCCGATGTGAGCGACCTTGCGGATCTGTCGAAGGATATCTCGGAGTATTCCCGCAGGATATCGGATTATTCCGACTTCCAGACAAAGATCATGAACCTCATCTCCAAATCCTACGACACGTTCCTGCCCGCGCTCGCAGAGCTTTGCTGCAGCGATGAGGCTGTGATACGCCTCGAAAGACTGTGGAGCGGAAAGATCGCTGTCACCTCCTACAACGGCACAGTGACGCATAAGACCTATAAGCTTGACGGCTCAAAGAACTATGACGAGATGTTCGATGTCAAGCGTTTCGAGACCTTCGGCGGGTACAGATGCCTTATGAGCGAGACTGTCGCGGACAGACGCTGCGTTGTCCTCCTGAAAGACTCCGACAGGTTCAGCAATACATTTTTCAAGGATATTTCGGTATATAATACAATACGGCTTTTCGTTGAGAACGGCATTCTTCGCGATAAGATCATTTTTGAGAGCGAGCATGACCACCTCACCGGCCTGTACAACGCCGCGAAGTTCGCACGGTCTGTCTCCGAAAGCTTCGGAAAACCCGATACCATAGCGGTCTACATTGCAAGCGTCGGTGATCTTGAATATATGAACGATCACTACGGAAACGATGCGGGCGATACTCTCATCAAGAGAGCGGCAGACAGCATTAAGCCCGATCTTTCGGACAACGTTTTCGGTTACAGGATAGGCGGCGATAAGTTTGCGGTCGCGGCGCTCAACATAACGAAAGAAGCTGCCGATATGCTTATCGGTACATGGAAGGAGCGTCTCGCCGAGTTCAACAGCAGCGGCGGCCCTCTCAAATGCACCCTGTCCTGCGGTATGGCTTTCGGAGAAAAGGATTATGATACAGACAAGCTGCTTGAACAGGCGGATGTCGGAATGTACAGAGAGAAAAGAAGACTCAAGGAAGAGCTTATCAGGCGTGCTTCGGCGACCTGACAGCCCCTAAAAGGAGGAGCGTAAATGAAGGAATTAAAGGTTGAAGCTACGATCGAAAACCTTGCCAAAGTTTTCGTTTTTTTACAGGAGGCGCTTGAAAGCTGTGATGTGCCTCCGAAAGTAAAGAGACAGATAAAGCTTTGCGTGGAAGAGATCTATATGAACATCACACACTATGCCTATAATCCCGAGACGGGACCCGCCAGAATAGGCATTGATGTGGTTGACGGAGATGTACCTTCCCGTGTGGTCATATCCTTCGCCGATGAAGGGAAACCGTATGATCCTCTCGGACGTGACGATCCCGATCTTGAACTCGGACTTGATGACAGACCGATAGGAGGCCTTGGGATCTACCTCGTCAAGACGACCATGGATAACGTAGCGTATGAACATATCAACGGCGAAAATGTCCTTACGATAGAGAAGGATATCGGAAAGACCGAAGGCAAGTAATTCACATATAGTTAAGAATAGGAGCAAGAGCATTATGAATTTTGAAAAAACTAATGGCGGAAGCACCCTCACAGTTGAGCTTATAGGTGAAGTTGACTCAATGAATACTCCGGAGCTTGAGGAAAAGCTTCTCAAGGAGATCGACGGGGTCACCGATCTTGTTTTTGATCTTAAAAAGCTTGAATACATCTCTTCGGCAGGTCTTCGTGTACTTCTTACTATGCAGAAGACCATGAAGTCTCAGGGTACTATGGTTATCAGGAACACCAATGAAGAGGTCATGGAGATATTCAAGGTCACCGGTTTCGTAAGACTTCTCAACCTCGTCTGATATTTCTCAGACGATCACTGCGGTGAGCCTGTCACTCGCCGCGGAACATAAGCTGGATCTGTCGGCCGGCAGGGAATACCCCTGTTTGCCGTGAAGTTCTGTACGCAGATTTGACCGATATCCGTGCGCCGGTAATTAATGGATTGCCCGTGTGCGGATATGACTGTTTGCAAAAGCGTTGTTATACTGTCTCATTCTTTCCTTCGTTCCGGTAATATAAAACTCCGCCGCGTAGTCCGGGATCAAAAGCGTTTCCGTAAAATGCCGTCCTCGGACATGACCCGACAGAGTAATTAAAGCAGGTAATGTATGAAAAAGAAGCTAAAAGCGAATTATCTCGTAATTGGGGCGATCGTATTAACGGTAATTATCCTTGTTATTGCGTTTTTCCTGTTCAGCAGGCGAACCAATAATGTGATCTCGGATAACACGAGTATGTATCTCACAGAGAATGCCCGTGCAGTCGCTGCCATATTCAACACCAAGCTCGACGACCAGCTCGTCATGCTTGAGTCGCAGGTGCGTTACTTCCGCGACATCAATATGTCCAACTACAACGTCATGAAAGATACCATTATGGCGACAAAAGGTATCGGCGCGTTCAAGAATATAGGTGTTGCCAACAGCACCGGCTCCACCACCAATTACAACGGAAGATCCTCGGGCAATATCCTGCTCACCGACTACTTCAAGGAAGCTATGACGGGACAGAACTCTATTTCCGAGATAACATACATCGACGAGGACGGCGATGAAGTCCTCGTGCTCGCAGTACCGATCGTCCAGAACGACAAGCCTATCGGTATTGTGTTCGGTACATTCACAAAGGATATCTTAAACTCGCTTATAGACACCGTAAGCCTCGCCGAGAGCGGCACGAACCTGCTCGTTGACGACGACGGCACTATTCTCGCGCGCTCCGCGAGCAGCGACAACATCGGTGAAGAAGTCAAGAACTTCAACGATATCTATGATCTGAGCAAGGTCACAACCAGTGACTCCGTGTTCCTCTACAACTATCAGGGGCGCGATATGCTCGCGGTAATGACCCCTATCGGTCTGCATGACTGGAACTTCATAACCGTGCTCCCGCAGAGCGTTATATCTGAGATCAGCGCTAAGATCTCGTTTAGTGTGGTTGCTGTGGTATTCAGCGTTGTATTTGCGTTCGGACTGCTTCTGACTTCGATCATTATGCTGTTCAGACAGCTCAGAGGCATGGCGGCGGAGAAGGAGCGCATCGGTGCGGAGCTCAACGTAGCCACAAAGATCCAGGCGGACATGATGCCGTACAACTTCCCCAAGAGGGACGATATCTCGCTGTATGCGACCATGACCCCCGCGAAGGAGGTCGGCGGCGACTTCTACGACTTCTTCTTCATTGACGACGACCGGCTCGCTATGGTCATGGCGGACGTTTCCGGAAAGGGTATGCCGGCGGCTCTGTTCATGGTCATCGCAAAATCCGTTATCCGCAATATCGCCATGATCGGCGGTATCGGAAAGAAGGATATCACCGGCGCGACCGCGCACGTTATGAACATTGCGAACAATGTGCTGTGCGAGAACAACCGCTCCGGCTTCTTCGTTACAACATGGTTCGGGATACTTACCATATCCACCGGCGAGCTGCGCTATACCAACGCGGGTCATGAGTACCCGGCGGTAAGGCGTGCGAACGGCGATTACGAGCTTGTGAAGACGGATAACTTCCCGCCGCTTGCCACAATGGAGGATCTTGAATACGAGGAGGATGTGATGCAGCTCAACAGCGGAGACAGCATCTTCCTGTACACCGACGGCGTCCCGGAAGCAAAGAACGCTGCGGGAGAGCGCTTCGGTACCGACAAGATGCTTGAGATACTCAACAGCACCGCCGATCAGGACATTACCGATGTCCTTAAGGGTATGAAGAAGCAGATAGACGACTTTACAGGCATCATGGATCCGTTTGATGATGTTACGATGATGTGCCTCAAATATACCAAATAATACTGTTTCGGGAGCTTTGAATGCAGAAGCGGAATGACAGGTTAGTCTACAAGTTCGGGTTTATATTCCTCAACTTCACCATAATCACCCTTGTCGTGAGTTTTCTTATGACCTATGTCAGTCAGACAGATACTTATCGGAAGACTTGTCTTGAAAACAGCCGCGATCTGGGAAACTACCTCGCCTCACTCATGGAGTCGGAGGGCGATGCTTTTGTTGCGTACAAGGAGTACTATCTCAACAACTACCGCGATATTAAAATGTCCGCAGACTTTACCGAGTATATAAGCACTCAGGGCGAGTTTCTTACTATGTTCGCGGAGAGATATCCCGACAGCACTTTCGGCGTAGACAAGTTTTTCGATGAGCTTGACGCGGATCTTCAGGCCGCTTTTTTCACGTTCAATCAGGAATACTGGGTGCTTACATTTGAACACGCGCGTGACGCTTTCGGACTGTCATACGCGTATTTTCTTATTATGGGCGATCAGCGCAGCAGGATTGAGGATCTTGAAGAGGGTGATGACCCGCAGTACTGCGTCCTGTACCTTATAGACGGCGAGCGCACGGTGAAGCCGGGAACGGACTGGCTGTATCTCGGAGACACCTACGGCAACAACCGCGATGAACACCTCCTTGAGTGGATGACGTATGAGAACGGCAGGACTATCGACGATTACTATGAGTGGAACAACGCTTGGGGGCATACTTACTCCTACTACACTCCGCTCATCATCAACGGCGAGACGATAGGTCTCATCTGCACCGATCTTGAAGTCGAGTCGGTAAATTCGATCATTATAAGGAACTCGCTTCTGAACATGGTAGGCATCGCCGCAGCGCTTATTATCTGTACGGTAGTAATGCTGTGGTTCATAAACCGTTTCCATATCAGGCGGATTAACCAGCTTGAAGCGGGCGTGCTCGAATACACCAGGGACAAAAATGTCGGGGTGGCAGACAGGATAGAAACTCTTGCGACTTCGGGAGACGAAATAGGTTCACTCTCGGCGCAGACCTGCAGTATGATGCGGGAGATCGACAGATACATAAAGAACATTACCGACATGACAGCGGAAAGGGAACGCTTCGGCACCGAGCTCAGAGTAGCGACCGCGATACAGAAGGACATGATGCCGAGGGTATTTCCGAAGCGCAACGACCTGGAGATGTTCGCGCTCATGTCTCCCGCAACGGAGGTCGGCGGCGACTTCTACGACTACTTCTTCGTCGATTCCAACCACATTGTATTTGTTATGGCGGACGTTTCCGGAAAGGGCGTTCCCGCCGCTCTGTTCCTGGTCATCGCCAAGACGCTGATAAAGAACCGCGCTATGATGGGCGGATCACCGTCGAGGATACTTGAGGACGTTAATTTCAGCCTGTGCGAGAGCAATACACAGAATATGTTCATAACGACATGGCTCGGAATACTCACGCTTTCCACCGGTAAGCTCATCTGCACGAATGCAGGTCATGAGTACCCCGCGATACGTCACAAGGGCGGGAAATATGAGCTTATCATCTCAGATCACTGTCCGCCTCTTGCTTCCATGGAGGACCTTGAATACGAGGACGAGACTATCATGCTCGAACCGGGCGACAGCCTGTTCCTGTACACGGACGGTGTTACAGAAGCGAAAAATTCCCTCGGCAAGCATCTCGGAACGAAGAAGATGCTTGAGATCCTCAACGCGGCCCCGGATCTTGCGCCGCATGAGCTTCTTACCGGACTTAAGGACCTCATTGATGACTTCGCGCGCGGTACCGATACCTTCGACGATATCACAATGATGTGCATAAACTATCTGGGTTATCAGAAATAGAGCAGTTGTGTTCCCCCGTTTTCAGCGGGGGAATGTTTATTGCGGAACAAGGTAATGAGCTGAAAAAAAGGTTGATTATTTGAGGAATGTGTGATATAATAGATAGAATAGATTTGCTCCGGTGATAACTGCAAAGGAGATTGAAAATGAATTTACTTTATCTGCTTAAACCGAAAGAAGAGATAACTTATGTGTCTTCGGACGCTACTGTGCGTCAGGGGATCGAGAAGATGCGTGAACACGGCTATACGGCTGTTCCCGTGATAAACGGAAAGGGAGAGTATGTCGGCACTGTCAGCGAGGGGGACTTCCTGTGGGCGCTCACAGAGAGCGGTTCTCTGAAAAACACGGAGAAAAGGCCTCTGTCCGGCATTATCCGGTCAAAGCGCGATAAGGCCGTTACGGTCGGTGCGAGCATGGACGAGCTGCTTCTTATGAGCATGGAGCAGAACTTCGTTCCGGTAACGGACGACCGCGGCAAGTTCATCGGGATAGTTACGAGAAGAGACATAATCAGATATTTCTACGACAAGGAACAGAAGGAGAACGGCAATGAATGAGAACATAGGACTGCTCATCGGGAACATAGAAAAGTCCATAATCGGAAAACGCGGAGTCATAATGAAGCTTATTGCGGCGCTGCTTTCGGGCGGTCA
>JAFZOA010000373.1 GCA_017550775.1 Ruminiclostridium sp.
CTCGTATTCTTCTATATGAACAGATGTGAAAACGTCTTCTCTTACAAGGCGCTCGTTAAGGAGAACGGCATCCTCGTAGTTGTAACCTTCCCAGGTCATGAAGCCGATGAGGGCGTTCTTACCGAGGGAGATCTCTCCGTCAGCTGTTGCAGGACCGTCTGCAAGCACCTGACCCTTCTTTACCTTCTCGCCAACAGCGACGATAGGTCTCTGGTTAACGCAGGTACCCTGGTTGGAGCGCTTGAACTTGATGAGCTTGTACTTTCTTTCCTGACCGTCGTCCGCCTTGACAACGATCTCGTCCGCGGTGACTCTTGTGACTGTGCCGTCCTCCTTGGCGAGAACGCATACGCCGGAGTCAACGGCGGCCTTGTATTCCATACCCGTGCCGACGATAGGATTCTGGGTGACCATAAGCGGAACAGCCTGTCTCTGCATGTTCGCGCCCATGAGAGCACGGTTCGCGTCGTCGTTCTCAAGGAACGGGATCATTGCCGTAGCGACGGAAACGACCATTTTCGGCGAAACGTCCATGTAGTCAACGTCTTCGGGCTTTACTTCGATGATCTCGTCTCTGCGTCTCGCGGTAACGCGCTTTCTCTTGAAGCGGCCGTTCTCGTCGAGGGGCTCGTTCGCCTGTGCGATAGTGTAGAGATCCTCAACGTCCGCCGTCATGTACACAACGTCGTCGAGCACCCTTCCCGTTCCACGCTCTACCTTGCGGTACGGAGCCTCGATGAAGCCGTACTCGTTAATGCGTGCGAAGGACGCGAGGTAGGAGATAAGACCGATGTTAGGACCTTCGGGGGTCTCGATAGGACACATACGTCCGTAATGCGAGTAGTGAACGTCGCGGACCTCGAATCCGGCACGGTCACGGGAAAGTCCTCCGGGGCCGAGGGCGGAAAGTCTTCTCTTATGGGTAAGCTCTGCGAGCGGGTTGTTCTGATCCATGAACTGGGAGAGCGGCGAGGAGCCGAAGAACTCCTTGATCGCGGCGACTACCGGTCGGATGTTCACGAGGTTGTTGAGCGAGATCTTCTCGGTCTCCTGCTGGAGTCCGATACGCTCTCTGATGACGCGCTCCATTCTGGTGAAGCCGATGCGGAACTGGTTCTGGAGCAGTTCGCCGACGGAACGGATACGTCTGTTGCCGAGGTGGTCGATATCGTCGATATTGCCGACGCCCTCGCAGAGGTTGATGAAGTAGCTTACGCTCGCGAAGATATCGTCTATAGTAACGTGCTTGGGAACAAGCTCGTCCACTCTTTCACGGAGAGCCGCCTCGATATCCTCGGTGGTCTCGTTCTCTTCAAGTATCTCGCGCAGAACGGAAGCGGTAACGCGCTCGTTGATGCCGAGCTTGAGGGGGTCAATCTCCTCGGGGATATACGGTCTGATATCAACGGTGCCGTTGCCTATTACCTTGATGGTGCCTTCCTCGACTTCGAGCATTACTTCCATAACGCCCGCCTGCTCGATCTGAGCGCCGAGATCGGGGGTGACAACGGTGCCTTCCTCGGCGATGATCTCACCGGTGAAGGTGTCTATGACAGCCTGCGCGAGCTTGTGACCGACGATACGGTTAGCTACGCCGAGCTTCTTGTTGAACTTGTATCTTCCGAAGCGGGAGAGGTCGTATCTCTTTGCGTCGAAGAACAGGTTGTTGAGGTGGGTCTCTGCGGACTCTACTGTAGGCGGCTCGCCGGGGCGCAGCTTCTTGTAGACTTCGAGAAGGGCTTCTTCGCGGTTCTTGGTGGTATCCTTCTGGAGAATGGTCTGACGGATACGCTCATCTTCTCCGAACAGCGAGAAGAGCTCGTCGTCTGTGCCCTTACCGAGAGCGCGGACGAGAGTTGTCGCGGGTATCTTTCTGTTCTTGTCTATGCGGACATAGAAGATGTCGTTGCTGTCCATTTCGTATTCGAGCCACGCGCCGCGGTTCGGGATGACCTGGGAAGTGAACAGCTTCTTGCCCGTCTTGTCGTATTCAAAGCCAAAATAAACGCCGGGGGAACGAACGAGCTGAGAAACGATGACACGTTCCGCACCGTTAATTACGAATGTACCGCTGTCGGTCATGAGCGGGAAATCGCCCATGAAGATCATGCTTTCCGCTACCTCACCGGTCTCCTCGTTGCGAAGTCTCGCTTTGACACGGAGGGGAGCCGCGTATGTCACATCACGCTCCTTGCATTCTTCGATGGTGTACTTCGGGGTATCGTCGATGCTGTAATCAACGAAACTCAGTACCAGCTTGCCGTTTGAGTCGGTTATGGAGGAAATGTCCTCAAAGACTTCCTTGATTCCCTCCTCCAGGAACCATTGGTATGAGTTCTTCTGTATCTCAATGAGGTTCGGCATTTCGATAACTTCATTGATCTTGGAGAAACTCATTCGGGTAGTTTTACCCATTTGCACCGGCTTAACATTCACCATTGTCTTAGATCACTCCTTATTTTTTTGAAAAACGGACATAATTCCGGACGAAAAATATTCGTTGGGATTACTATTCCATTATAATTCAGTATATTATTATATAACAATCCACGCCGTTTGTCAAGTAAAAATTTACATTTTTTCAAATATTTTTTTGTTTACAGGTTACTGGTTATAGTTTACAGTTTACAGGTTACAGTTTACAGTTGTGGTGTCGCCTGCGGCGACATATTTGAATCGTGACGAAACAAGTAAGTATCTGCC
>JAFZOA010000374.1 GCA_017550775.1 Ruminiclostridium sp.
ATATGCTGTGCGATATTCAAAGCAGTGACGATATATGCGCACGGCTTATTAAAGGAAATGCATTCCTGTGGACACCGACCGATACACCGAAGCTTACCGGGGAAGAAATGGGGGCGCTGCTGGATAAATACGGCAAACGCCCTGCGAAGGAGCTGTGGGATATACTCGGCGAGCCGAACGCAATGTTAAAATGGTATGACGGCAGCGGCACAGATCGTTACTACGAACTTCAGCCGGAGAACGGAGAACTGCGCTACGCATTTTTCCACACGGATTACTACGACAATAAAATATACAGCGCATACCTGTGTTCGCCGGAACGATATTTTTATGGTTGGAAGAGCGATAACTGACCATGTAATGGAGATGACAAGTCAGCATGAAAAGAAAAATCGTTAAGCGAACAGTTATTGCCTTAATCATCATTTTTATACTTCTCTTAGGCGCTTATATCATCATTAACACAATGCTGAGCTTTACAGCTTACAGCAGATATGACGCCCTTTGCGCAAGAGCGCAGGAATACTATGAGCTGGAAAAGATGTGGCTTGACAGCGACAGAGAGGAAAGTCTTGATATATTTGTCGAGAAAAACGGCTGGGAGGATACAGAGGGCTACCATGCGTTCTGCTGTGACGCCGGAAAGTATTATACGCTGTATTCTTTGACGAAATTTGACAACAAGGATATCAGAATTCCGGTCAGGGAGCAGGAGATTGCTAAACTGTGCAATATATTCACGCATAATAAAGCGATCGGGTATTATTGTCCCGAAAATGACAGAAACAATTGAGCTTCGGTAATTATGTAAGGTTTTGGATTTAGGGTGATTTATAATATAGACGGATATTAATACCGTGAAACCGTAACGCTTATAAGCTACAGTTTTCGCGGTTCCTGACGATAGAATACATAAGAGTTGTTATGCCCGGACGCAATGACGCGTTTGTTGATATGAAAGGAGTTTCATCATGAACGTTAAAGTTAATCTGAACACAGCCGCAAATCAGTACAACACACCTACTCAGCCAATGGGTGCAAAATCAAAGGAAACCGGCGCGTTTCTCAACGCGGGAGACGAGACCACGAAGGTCGGCAAGCAGGATATGGGGACGTTCACCGAGCGTCTCGCGGAAGCCTTCAAGACCGATAATGCCGAGATAATACGCGCGCTCGATGAGCTGTCCGATAACGACAAAATGGAGATCGCTATGCGGTCGTATCTCCAGATGCAGGGTCGTATTTACAGTGCAAAGAGCAAGGAAGAGTCAGATATAAAGAAATTTGGCTCTCTGAAAGAGGAAAAAGCGTATTATGCGGATATGCTCGAAGAAGCGAAAGAGAACGGTACTGCCGAGATCAATGACGAAAAGGATGCACGTTTCGCGTTCTCCGACAAAAAAGCGGGAGATACGGTCTCGACAAGAGATATAGAAAAGGCTCTCGAAGATGTTCAGGGACGCATCGACAGCTTTCTGTACCCTAACGGGCGCAACGAGGACGGTTCGGCAATATCGAGTCGCGATAATGAGATGATGACCCGCGATTATATAGCATACGCGAGCGCGTTCAAGGAAGTTACCGGGCTTGAAGCGGATTGCCTTGACCCCGGTGAGTCGCTTTATCTTTATAAAACTGACCGTAATGAGGACAATTTCATCGAGAAAGCAAGAGCAAACATTGATGACCTTAATAAAATGTCAAAGGACTTGCGCGACCTTATGAAGAAGTACCGCGACGAGCAGGAGATCGAGATCGGCGGCGGTGATCTGAGCGAGGAAGCCCGTACCCGCATGGAAGCTTTCGACTACGTCCGCGAACAGTTCGTTTACGGAGATCAGAAGACAGAACTCAAGACGCTCGGGATACTTGATGTTAAGGCGTGAGGGGGATTATTATAATCTGAATTTAGCAGGGAGATTAGATGAAGAAATATCAAAAAGCATTACTTATATTTTTGTCTATAACTTTGTTAGCTGTAATAGGTTTTATTTTCTCTGAAATATATCGAGTACATGTGTATAATAATTTAGAGGAGTATAACAGTTATACAACACAAAATGGTAAATATACCGTTTCTTTACGTAATAATAGTGAAGCAGGTTTGTTTGGTGCAATGAGGTTAAGTGTATATTTGGTGCATAACGACAATGGATACATTGAATATATAGGCGAAAAACGCCTTGATTATTATGATGATTTTACTCCGTATGTAAAATATACAGAGAGCAGCACTGAAGTAATTATTACCTTTTATGCCAAATATTCAGAGAGTAATCTCTCTATACATATTAAGTAAATATGAGAATTTACAAATTCTGTTATGAAGTGCCCATTTGTCAATAGTAAAAAACAACAAAAAAGCAAAGCGGGATTTGTGAACTCTAAAAGCATCTGAGAAGAGTCTGAAAACAGATTCCGACCTTAGCCACTCTGTTATACGCGGATTGGATACCACAGGCTAAT
>JAFZOA010000375.1 GCA_017550775.1 Ruminiclostridium sp.
ACCTTGTAATCAAGCGCTTCCACCGCGTTTTTAAGCGTGTCGAACGGGGTCTCGGCGGAAAGCTTTATCACCGCTTCACCCTTCGCGTGGCTCGCCTCGGCACTCTCCACCGTCGGTATCGCTTCAAGCGCCTTCTTCACCGCTGCCTCGCAGTGCGGACACATCATGCCCTCTATCTTCATCGTTATCTCCATAGCGTTACTTTCCTTTCTTATAGCCGTTTCTTATCTTCACGGATATCATCATAATAAGCGCCACCGCAAACACAAATCCCACAAGGATCCAGTGGTCGAGCGCAGAGGTGTTTATCTCCACGTTGTCCAGTGCGCCGGAGACATTCCAGCCGCCTTCATCTGATGTCACCTCATAGGCGTGAATGCTGCTGAGCGTTATGTTCAGATTCCGCAGGTACGCGCTCCCGCCGGACAGGGCGAACCGCAGTCTCTTCGTCCCCTCCGGAAGCGCGGTGTAAAGCTCCTGCGAGCCGTACTCGTACCGTGCGTACTTTCCGTTTGCGGTGATCTCACCGGCAATGCAGCCTATGACAGCTCCCCCGTCGTCGAGGTATTCGAGCTTCTGCGAGGTTGTACCCCTGCCCTCATAATTCCCTGCATCAAAGTAAGCATACACAGAGACCGCGTCTCCCGCGTCAAGCTCGATATACGCCGAGCCCGAAGGATCGCTCAGACAGAAGTAATCCCCCCTGTTCGCGATGTACGTCAGCGGAGTGCCGCTCCACCCGGTACGGTTTTCCATGGTGAGCGTGTATGTCTGTTCCATAGCATACGCTCTTATCCCGCAGAATATCGCCGCTGCGATACACAGCAGTAACGCGGCTATCCGCTTCACCTGTTTCGCTCCTTCATGGTGCGGTCGATCGTGCGTT
Source organism: Ruminiclostridium sp. (assembly GCA_017550775.1). The sequence continues at coordinate 887 of JAFZOA010000375.1, forward strand.
TAGCGTCACGCTCCGCCATGGACGCGCGCTTGTCGTACAGCTTCTTGCCCTTGCACAGACCCACCTGCATCTTGACGCGGCTCCCCTTGAAGTAGAGCGACACGGGAACGAGGGTAAGTCCGCCCTGCTTTACCTGCCCGTAAAGGCGGAGAATTTCACGCTTATGCATCAGGAGCCTTCGCACACGAAGCGGGTCCTTGTTGAAGATATTGCCCTTTTCATAGGGGGATATATGCATCTGCTTCACATACGCCTCGCCGTCGGTTATCTCGATCCACGAGTCGCGGAGGTTCACTCCGCCCTGACGAATGGACTTCACCTCGGTGCCGGTGAGCTCGATACCTGCTTCAAGGCTTTCGAGAATGAAATACTCATGCCGCACCTGACGGTTTTCCGATATAGTTTTTACATTTTCAGCCATTTTTGACCTCACCCGAGCCACTGCGTAAACGCGGTAAGCCCTTCCTTGTTGTACCCGAGCCTCTCATAGAACCGATGCGTTGACGGGAGCCTTGACGCGGTGGACAGGGTTATCTTGTAGCAGCCCGCCGCCTCTGCGATCTTCTGCGCTTCCTGGAGACAGGCGGTAGCAAGACCCTGTGCACGGTATTCGCTGTGGGTAACGATATTGTCGATCACAGCATACGGTCTGTGCTCGAATGTAAGATTCTGAATGATGACGCACATACAGGTCGAGACGATCTTTCCGTCCTCCTCGGCAACGATGATATGATAATACGGATCTTCAAGTATCCGGTTCCAGACCTTGTTCAGCCCGCGATCCTTCTGAAGCACATTGTTTCCGTAAAGCACGGAATACAGCATCAGCAGATCGTCAAGATCGGTGGCTTCCGCTTCTCTTATCCTTATCATTATATCACGTCCTTTTCAAGTATTACCGGTGTCTTATTATTATACCACATTTTTACACCGATTTCAATACTTTTTTAGTTTACAGTTTACAGTTGTGACAAAATCCGAAGTCTGCAACAACTACAAAAATGCTTCTTTCTGTGCAAATACTTTCGCGCTTCGTCACGATTCAAATACGTCCGCGCAGCGGACACCACAACTGTAAACTGTACACTGTAAACTGTAAACTCCATGTAACATGTCATTTTACAACGAAGGTCGCGTAGCAGTACCTGCTGTGACCGGTACCGTCGGTAAGCTTCATCTTTATGCGGTATGTTCCCCTGGTGAGCGTCGGGTACACAGACGAGAGATCCACGGTGATATCGGTCTTCCTGCCGTCCGGTATGTACCTGCTCTCACAGCCGGAAACGTCCATGGCGGATTTGCCCTTGTACAGCGTCCACTTGCCGTTGGAGGCTTTCCGGTGTATCTCATAGCAACCGTTCCAGGCGACAGTGCCGGCATATTTGCCGGAGCGCGCGAACCGCAGAGCAAGACTTGTCTTTGTGCCGGAGACCGCGGTCATGCCGGGATCGTACTGTCCGATATTCACGCCGTCCTTATCCACGGTAAACTCGGCGTACAGCGTGTTTGAGACGGTGCGTGAGGGCTTGTTCGCAAAGCTCGAATAGAACGTCTTTGCGATGCGGTATTTTCCTTCCGGAAGAAGCCCGTAGATACGCTCCCAGTTAAGCGCGACCGTCTTAGAGTTTCCCACTGCGATGACCTTGTTGGTGTCCGACCACGCGAAGTTGTCGTCTGTCGGTTCAAGCGCTTCCCACTTGCCCTTCACATAGCGCTCCACGGCGTACGCTTCGTTTGACCACACCTCGCGTATGTTCATGACCGGTTCGTCATGCCGCACGGTAAGCGTTACTCCGTCCTCACAGGCGTCGTTCCCGCAGCTCATGGAAAGTCCCCAGCCGTTGGGGGTGGCGTCGGTGATGTCAAACTCCGCGCAGGCGTACAATGAACCCTTTACTCCGCCGGAATCTCCCGTCAGACGGCGCTTTATACGGTAGTGTCCCGGGCTCAGAGTGCCGGTGTAGAACGAAATGCTCTCGGTGTTGTTTCTGCCCGGGACAAGGGAGTTGTACTTATCCGGAAAGACGGTGTTTCTGCGGGCTTTCCTGTTCACCTCTTCCCAGCTTCCGGTCTCGTCGGTAACTTCAAGAACATAGTCCGCAAAATAATGCACGTCGCCGTCGTCGGGACCGCTCCTTGATACCGTGAGCGTAAGCCCTTCCGTCGAGACATCCGACGCGGTCATGGAAACTCCCCACGCACTCTCCGCGTCTTCGTACACCTTGACCGTGAACGGTACATAAAGCTTTCTTGTGAGCGGCTTCGAGTCGGGTGTGAGCCGCACATAACACTCCTTACACAGCCGGTAGTCGCCGGTCGGGAGCGAGCCGTACAGGCTCTCCCAATTCAGCTCGTCGGTGCGCTCCACAAGCCGTCCCCCGTTGAAGAACAGCAGCGCTTCGTCGTTCCAGCTTACCGCGTCGGTGATATAACTCTGCTTCGCCCATTTGCCGGAGGATTTTTTGTACTCTATGGTGTAGTCGTCGCCCGTCCACACTTCGACATTGTCGCTCCCGAGAGCTACGCCGTTGAGGGATAGTTTCATACCGGTGCTCTTTATCGCGCTGCCCTTCGCCTCAATGCCGTAGACGAGCCTTCCGTTCGCAGAGAAGTAATACTGCGCACCGCCTATCTCTGCATTGCCGACGGTCATCTTCCCGTCATCGTCCATGTAGTATACGCGGATGCCGTTCTCTTTCAGCCAAGTGTTCTTCATCTTCACGCCGTCGCGGTAGTAGTATTTCGTGCCGCTCTTCCCCGCCGACCAGCCGTTGTATTTCCCGATCTTCTTACCGTCGTTGGACACCCGGTAGGTAATGCCGTCAATGATCCTGAGCTTGTCCGCGAACGAAGTCACAGACATACAGGAGATCGCAGCCGATGCAGCAAGTGCCGCCGCGAGCAGTCTTATACCATGCTTCATATCATTACTTCCTTTCTTTTCCGGGGTCGCCGCCGTCCAGCGCCGAAAGATCGGAGCGTTCATAGCGGTTATGCCCGCGGAGACTCTTTTTGTATTTCCAGCATTTTATCGCGTCGTTCAGTGTCAGACCCTTGTTGTCCGCGAAGAAGTCGCGGATATATGTATTGTACTCAAACTGCTTGTCTATATCGGTCTTGTTCTTGTCCTTCTTAATCTCACGGTACGCGGCGACTGCATCGCCAAGCGTTTTGTCGGGATTTGCGCGAAGCCACTTCTGGAATGGGATGCCGAACGAAAAGCTATCGCCGATCTCACGCCTGAAAAATTCACGCAGCTTTTCCGAGCATACGACATTCTCGCCGATAATGCTGTCAGAGCTGAAACCGCCGTCGGAAGCGGGTTTTCCCGAAGCCTTATGCGGCTTTTTTACGTCCGGTATCTCGCCGCTGTCAAGAAAACGCGCTATCCGCTCGGTAAGTTCGGGCTTTCCGCCGGAAACGGGTAACCCCTTCTCTCTGCAAAAGGAAACAAGCTCCTCTTTCAGGTAGTAGTATTCGCGGAACTCCGTGCTGTCCGCAAGCGTTCTTATATCAGGTCTCTCAGACATGGTTTTCACTCCCCTGACGATATGCTTTCATATATTATAACGCTTTCAGAGAGCATTTGGTGACGTGAAAACATAGTTTTTTTCCTCTCTCCGCGATATTTTGTACAGCTGCACAATTTTCTATACGACCTGCTGTGCAGATTAACAACACTTCCCTACCCTGTGCTCCGCGGTGACACTTTCCTGGCATACCGCATAGAATGAATAAGCCGAACGGCAAAACTAACGAAAGGAACTGATAGCATGAACAACAACGACAGAAATGACGCGACAGACTTCGAGCCGCGCGTCGGTTACGCCTATGTGCCGTTTCAGAAGCTCGGACGGGTATATACTCCCGAACGCGCTATGCAGCAGGGTACGATCTTCCCCGAGCTTGATCTCGGGATAGGCGAATACGAGAGGGGGCTTTACGATGGCAGGTAACAATGTGAACTGCGCACA
>JAFZOA010000376.1 GCA_017550775.1 Ruminiclostridium sp.
GCGGGCTGTACATTCACGTCCCGTTCTGCCTGTCGAAATGCCCGTACTGCGACTTCTACTCCGTTCCGTTCAGCCGGGACAGAGCGGGGGAATACGCCGGCTCTGTGATACGCAATATAGCGCATTACGGTGCGCGGTATGATACCGTGTATTTCGGCGGAGGAACGCCGGTGCTGCTGTACGAGCACATCGGGCGGATACTCGCGGCGGCGGAAATTGTGACCGGCGCGGAGGTAACGGTGGAAGCGAACCCGTGCATGGCGCTCCCGGCGGTGCTTGACGCGCTGTACGAGGCGGGTGTGAACAGGCTTTCCTTCGGTGTGCAGTCCATGCTCCCGGAGGAGCTTGGGTTCCTCGGGCGGCGGCATACCGTAAAGCAGGCGGAGAACGCGCTTACGAACGCAAGGCGCGCGGGATTTACGAATATCTCGGCGGATATGATGATCGGGCTTCCCGGACAGGACGAGCGCGGTATCACACATACTGCGGAACGGCTCGCGGAGCTGGGTGCTTCGCATATCTCCGCCTATATACTGAAAATTGAGGAAGGAACGCCCTTCGCGCAGCGCGATATACCGCTCCCGGACGAGGACAGGACAGCTGAGCTGTACCTGCACACCGTCGCGGAGCTGGACCGGCTCGGCTATGCGCAGTACGAGATCAGCAACTTCGCGAAGCCGGGGTATGAGTGTCGGCACAATCTGAAATACTGGCGCTGTGAGGAGTACATCGGTATCGGCGCTTCGGCGCACTCGTATCATGCCGGAAAGCGGTTCCGGGTCGAGCCGGACATTGACGGGTTCATATCCTCGCCGGTGCAGCGGACGGTCATCACTGACGACAAGCCGGGAGAATGGGAGGAATACGCGATGCTGCGGCTGCGGCTGTCCGAGGGGATAACCTTCGCGCAGGCGGAGAGATTCGGGAAAGCGGACGAGCTGCGGAGAAACGCGGCGAAGCTCCCGGCGAGCCTTGTGCAGTGCACGGAGAGCGGTGTCCGGCTGACGTCAAAGGGGTTTCTCGTGTCGAACGCCGTGATAGGGGAGCTTTTGTTCTGATATGACGCGCCCCGGAAAAAGGAAACAATGGAACATATAAGACCTGCGGAAGCGTCCGACGCTTCCCGCATAGCAGAGATAATAATAACGAACTACCGCGTGAATTTCTACCCGTTTTTCCGGAACGATGAGTATTATTTCGGAGAGCTGAATGTGGTGGACATGGCGGCGGAGTATGCCGCGAGTCCGTCGTATCTCGGAAACACGTCCGTGTATGACGACGGAGTTGTGAAGGGAATAGTCCGCGTGAACGGCGCGGAGATAGAGAAACTTTTTGTCGAGCCGCAGTTCCAGAGTATGCACATAGGCGAAAAGCTGCTCCGGTACGCTGTCGGAGAGCTCGGAGCGCACAGACTCTGGGTGCTTGAATATAACACGCGCGGTATCGGGTTTTACCGCAGACACGGATTTGAGCTTACCGGAGAAAAGATCATCGAGGACGAGTGGGTCCCGCTGCTTAGAATGGAACTTACCGGCAATGCCTGACAGGACAGAAATGGAATACCTTAAGATAGGAAACGTAAAGATAAAGAAGACCGCAGCGCTCGCTCCCATGGCGGGGGTAGCGGACACGGCGTTCCGTACCGTGATGAAGCGCTTCGGAGCGTCGTACTGCGTCAGCGAAATGGCGAGCATCAAGGGGCTTGTGTACAGCGACCGGAAGACCGCCGAGCTGCTTACCCTAACCGATGCCGAGCGCCCCGCCGCTATACAGCTTTTCGGCTGTGAGCCGGAGTTTGTCCCGAAGGCGGTGGAGATAGCGGAGCGCTTTGAGCCGGACATAATCGACCTGAACGCGGGGTGTCCCGTTCCGAAGGTCGCGGGTAACGGTGCGGGAAGCGCGCTGATGAA
>JAFZOA010000377.1 GCA_017550775.1 Ruminiclostridium sp.
ACCACTATAAGTACGACCTTGAAAGACTTTGACTTGAAAAGGCGGTACATATCCATTTTGATCATATTAACCATTGTGCTGGCCTCCTGTAACGCTGAGATAGTAGTCCTCAAGGGAAATATTGTTTATGAATATTTCTTTCAGAGGAATATCGGCATTGATGATAAGCTTTGCAATATCTGCGCTGTCGTCAAGGTGTTCGTTCACACGGATAATGTTATCGTGATCTATTTCAACATTTTCAAAGCCGTGCTTCTGAAGCAGTTCAACTGTTTTCTGATTGTCGCCGGTGTTGACTGATATGAACTGACCGCAGCGCTTGTGAAGCTCCTCGGCGGTGAACTGGTCGAGGAGATGCCCCTCGTGGATAATGCCGTAGGAATCCGCAAGTTTGCCCAGCTCATCGAGGATGTGGCTGGAGATCATTATAGTGATTCCGCGCTCGTCCCTGAGCTTTTCGAGAGTGTGTCTTATCTCAACGATACCCTGCGGATCAAGACCGTTTATAGGCTCATCGAGGATTATCATCTGAGGCTCGCCCACCAGTGCGAGGGCTATGCCGAGTCTCTGTCTCATACCGAGAGAGTAAGAGCCGGCTCCTTTTTTGTCATTGGTGTTTTCAAGTCCCACAGTTTTGAGAAGACCGTCGATATAGCCGTTTTTATAGTTTACGCCCATACCGATGCATTTGATCTTGAGGTTCTCCCTTGCTGAGAGCTTGGGATAAAGACCGGGATGCTCAATAAGAACTCCCACGTTGCGAAGCTCCTTCTGCATAGCCATACCCGTCTTTCCGAACAGGGAATAGCTTCCGCTCGTTGGCTTTGAAAGACCGCTTATCATTCTCATGATCGTTGTCTTTCCTGCGCCGTTTCTGCCGATAAGACCGCATATCTCGCCCTTGCGGATATTGATGCTGATGTCTTTGCAGGCATCTTTTTTACCGTAGGTCTTGGTGAGCTTATCGGTCTGCATTATAAATTCCATCCTGACACTCCTTTTTATAATTTCTTGTTACGGTCCTGATTTTTAACAAGAATTGTTCCGTACCTAATAATTTTATTACATAAAAAGCTATCCGTCAAGGAAACAGAACAAAAGCACTTGTTTTTATGCAAAAAAGACTCTTTTTCACTTGACGAATTTTGAAAAAAATAATATAATGTTGTTGGAAAGCGAGGAGAAATAATGAACATAAAGGAATGTGTAGAAAAAAGCGTTTTTATAACCACCGAATACTATAATAACAACATCGAGCCATATTTCGGACATATGGCTGAAAACGTCGTATGGCACGGTCCCGCAATAGGTCAGCATATTGTCGGTCTCGACAATATGCGTAAGGCTTGGGAAAACGAGAAGAACGTCTTGACGTTTTCGCTGGGCAATATTGAGGCACAGTACATCCAGACCACCACCTCTGCCTGCGAGATAATGCTCATTTTCGTCGTGACGACCTTCTACCCCAACGGTGATTCCGTCCCGATATTACAGCGCGTACACTTTAGCTGGGCTGATTGCTCGACCTCATCCGGCCGCGAACCGAAAATATTTATGATACATATTTCTAACCCCGTAGAGCAGCATTCATCCGATTTTATATACCCTATCCACTACAACGAACTGCGTCAGAAAATGGAAGCTCCCTACGCCTCTCCGCGCATAAGCCTGCACGGTAGTGACAACGCATTTTATCTTCTGTCACCGGATACGATAGCTTGGGCAGAATCGCAGCCTGACAGGCGGTGCCTTCTTCATCTCCGTGACAAGACCGTTAAGGCGAGAGTCTCCTTAGCTGAGCTGGAAAAACTTACAGAGGGTACTCTTATCAGAGTACATTCGGGATATATCGTTAATCCTTGCGACGTCGTATCCGTGCGGAGATTCTTCGTTACGCTGTCCGATGGCTCTGAAATACCGATTCCCGAAAAGAAATACTCCTCCGTCAAAAAGCTTCTGCTTAATAAATAGCCGTTAATCGATTATTCCTTAACGTGTTCCATAATAATATGTTCACTGTGCCGGTCATACTTTGCGGTTAGAAGGCTACTCTATTTGGACATTAGCCTTACGAAATATTAGAATATCGCAACTACTGAAAAAGCTGCTGATAATAACAATGCCGCTCCCTCGGGAGCGGCA
>JAFZOA010000378.1 GCA_017550775.1 Ruminiclostridium sp.
CATTTCAGCAGCAGAGATACCGCAGTACCGACATCGAGCAGCGCCGCGAGAGAAAATAACCCACCGAGCACCGAAGCCGCCGCGAGCCGCCTGAACCTCGTCTTTGTGTGCAGCAGCACAGATGCCGCGCGAAGAATGAAATACGATATGTAGACGTTCATAACGATAAGAACGTCAATGTAGACTGTCATTTTCCTCACCGTCCATGTCACTATACGATTATATCACTTCTTTTGTGCGAAATATGTCAAACAAACGGTGCGAAAACATAATAATAAATGTGCAAATGCACGAAAAATGCGATTTCCGGATAAATTTTGCAAAACCGCTAAAGTTTTTTCGCACACTGACGATATTATATATGGATAAGTGTCCGCAGAAGGAACCTTCCGGACACAGATAATACGATACTTAAAGCCGCTCCCTGCCATCAGGCGGGAAGCCGTGCTGTATAACCGTGTACTCCCCACCGGGCGGCGGGGAGTACACAAGACCAGATCATATACAAAAGGAGGGGTAAACATGAGTGACCTCAACTTAAACTATTACTCGCTGAAGAACATGACCCAGACTCAGCGTAATGAATTCACACTCAGCAATATAAAACCGTCCGGCGACGATGACACAAACCTCAATCAGAGCATCTTTAAGGCGTATCTCGATACTCTCAGAGAAAAGTCCGACGAGGCTACCCAGAAGACGCTCAAGGAGCTTGAAAACACTCCGATAAGTGCCGTAAACAAGCTGTTCGGCAATCTCCAGGTGAACTCAGTTGAGCAGGTGAGCAAGATCTTCGACGACCTTCGTATCAAGCCCACCGACGAGCTCGACTCGATACTCGGCACGATGCAGAACAAGGCGACCGAACAGATACGGAACAAGGCAGCAGAGCAGGTACAGAAGAAAGCCGCAGCAGACAGCGCAGGCAAGTCCGCCGATGCACAGGCAGAGAAGGCTGCGGAAAAGGAGCGCTTCCTCGACAAGTATCTGAAACACACCTCGGAGAAGATGTCAAAGGAGAACAATACCCTCAATACCGAGTCCGAGAGCGTATCCGAGGCCGCGCATCGTGTCACCGAAGCAATAAAGCGCAGCGACGAGACCGGCGAGCGTGACCGGGACGAGCTCCGGGACGCGGCGGAGGACTTCGTGAGCAGGTACAACACCTTCGCGGACACCGTGAACGCCTCGAAGAACAATACCGTAAGCGGCAAGGCAAAGTTCATAGACGAAATGACCGACGCGTACAGCTCGCGGCTGGAAAAGGTGGGTATAACCCGCGGCGAGGACGGAAAGCTCAATCTCGACAAGGAAAAGCTCGACAAGGCGGATGACCGCGATATCGAACGCGCCCTCGGCAAAGAGGACTCCTTCGCGGACTTTATCGACAATCAGGCAAAGCAGCTCGCGTCATACGCTCAGACTGACCTGTATCAGAACGCAAGCGCCTACAACGACGGCGGCAATATCACACAGGTCTCAAACATAAGCGGCTCATATTTCAATATGCTGGGATAAACAAGAACCCGCGGAGCGTAACTGTTCCGCGGGGCTTTTTTATGTTCAGAACAATAAAGGCGTATATTTCACCTCATTCTGCGAAAAGTATTCTTGCAGATACTCTGCTCAATGCTATATGAAAAGGTGAAAAATATGAACAGCTTTATTAAGATGATGATGATACTTGCGGCGATCGTTCTGTGCGCCGCGGTCGCGAACGCTTCCGGCACCGATGAAACGCTTCCCGTGTATTCCCGCACCGGCTCGTCCGGCACAGAGGTCGAGGAGATACAGCGCGTACTTAAAGAACGCGGTCTGTTCAACGGCGAGATAACCGGCTACTACGGCGAGCAGACGCGTCAGGCGGTGACCCGCTTCCAGAAGCAGCAGGGGCTTAATCAGACCGGCATCGCGGACGAGAACACGCTGAAACGGCTCGGTATCACGATCGGGGTAGTACCAGACGCGACCGAGGCGAACGTCAACCTTCTTGCGCGCATGATCTCCGCCGAGGGCAGGGGAGAGCCGTATATCGGACAGGTCGCTATCGGCGCGGTGATCTGCAACCGCATAGAGCACCCCTCCTTCCCCGACACGCTGGCGGGCGTATTGTACCAGAACGGCGCGTTCAGCGCGCTTTACGACGGACAGTTCAACGAGCCGGTCGCCGACAGCGCCTATTCCGCCGCCCGTGACGCGCTCGCGGGCTGGGATCCCACCGGCGGCGCGATATACTACTACAACCCGGACAAGACCAGCAACAAGTTTATCTACTCTCGCCCTGTCATCACCGTCATCGGCGACCACCGCTTCTGCTCCTGACAGACAGGTCCCGGCGTCAAAGCGCAAGCATCTGTGCTTACGTCTTATTTCACAGACCATAGACTAAAACTGTAACTCCGGCTGCCTGCTCAGAGGTAAATATGTCTATAACAAGACATGAAAGTTAGTATAAAAATAACAAAAATATCCAAAAACCTATTGCACAAACTAATAAAATGTGATATAATAAAATTCGGACAGTTATGCTCTGCCCGGATTTTATTTAAGAAAGGAATAATAGTATGAAGTATGAGATCAAGGGTACTCCGCTGCCCGTAGTGATCATGTCACTCGAAAGCGGTGAGAAGATCAAGTGCCAGAAAGGCGGTATGAGCTGGATGTCACCCAATATGACGATGTCCACAAACGCAGGCGGCGGTATCGGCAAGGCTCTCGGAAGAATGTTCTCCGGCGAGTCTATGTTCCAGAACGTATACACCTGCGAGGGCGGTCCCGGACTTTTAGCTTGTGCGGCAACATTCCCCGGCGAGATACTTGCTATCCCGATCTCCCCGGATCACACGGTAGCTGCTCAGAAGACCGCTTTCCTCGCAAGTGAAGAAGGCGTTGAGACATCCGTTCATTTCCAGAAAAAGGGCGGCGCTGGTCTCTTCGGCGGTGAAGGCTTCATACTCCAGAAATACACCGGAAACGGTATGGTCTTCCTTGAGATCGACGGAAGCGTAGTTGAATACGAGCTCGCAGCCGGTCAGAAAATGGTCATCGACACAGGTAACCTCGCAGCTATGGACATCACCGTTCAGGTCGACATCCAGACCGTAAAGGGCATCGGTAATGCTCTGTTCGGCGGCGAAGGTCTCTTCAACACCGTACTTACAGGCCCCGGCAAGATCTGGCTCCAGACCATGCCCAAGAACGTTATCGCAGACGCTCTGCGTCCGTTCTTCCCCTCTTCGGGTTCATGATCGCCTGACATCAGCAAGTACAGCCTTATCCCTCTTTCTGCGGGATAAGGCTGTTTTTTCGTCATGCATCCGCGATAACGAGCTTCTCGCCGTCGCTGTCCACCGTAACCGTGCTTCCGGGAGCAAGCCGGTCGGATATGATAGCTCTCGCTATCAGAGTTTCAAGCTTGTGCTGGATAAAACGCTTGAGCGGGCGCGCGCCGTAAACGGGGTCGTAGCCGTTGTCGATAATAAACTGCTTGGCGGCGGGCGTGAGCGTGAGGGTGAGCTGCTTGTCGCTGAGCCGCTTTCCGAGCGCCGCTGTCATCAGGTCAACGATGCTGCCGATCTCGGTCTTTGTGAGCGGCTTGTAGTAAACTATCTCGTCAAG
>JAFZOA010000379.1 GCA_017550775.1 Ruminiclostridium sp.
TATCCCGAACTTGAAACGCCCAGCTTTTTCAGCACTCCGCAGACGGAAACGCGGCGTTCTGCGTGCTCCGCCATGTCAGATACAGCCTTGTATATCTCGGCTGCTACTGTTTCTCCCCCAGAATGCCGATCGCTTTTTTTAGGACTTCAAGAGCATCTTGAGTATCCCGCAGCTCGCGCTTGAGACGAGCAATCTCTTTAGCCTCATCGGACGAATAGTTGCCGGAGCCGCGAAAAGCGTTCTCGCCCTTGTTCTTATGATCCGACAGCCACCCATGATAGGTGTCATAGGGTACGCCGAGCTTGGCTGCACATTCTTTGATCGTGAGATCGGGGTGGTCGAACCGGTACGCTACCGCATTCTGCTTGAACTGTTTGTCATACTGTTTTCCCATGATAATACCTCCAATGATATTCTCTTTCTATGATACCATGCCTGTCAAGCGCCGAAGCCCAGCGCTCTCCATTCGCTACGCTCATTCCGAGCGCTGGGCTTCCTGCTCATATCATTGGTCTGTTTAAAATGGACTATTTTAATTCTAGCACTATGCTACGGAATCAATGCCCCTCACTAATAGGGTAAATTTAACATCGTTGTTAAGGTAAAAACCGCCGTATTTCCGCACTATTTGAAAAATACGTATAATATGACGGGTTAAGAATTTATACATCTTCGGGGTTGTATATTTTTTCTCTGGGTTTGGCAGTCCTAAAATTCGGACTATGTGTGACGGAATCAATGCCCCCTCACTAATAAGGAAAAATAATTGCAATTTATAAAGGCTGTTAGCATAGGCATTTGCAAATTATTTGAAAATTCGTACAAGATGTTGGGTTAAGGGTTTCTGCGACTGTCTGTGTTGTATATTTTTACCCCGGGGTTGGCTTTCTTGACCTGCTGTAAATGCTTCAAATAATTTATCCCTTCATAAATAGGGAACGAAAAAGGCGAAAACGCAAGGCATAATGAGCTCGTTTTTCAACCATTTCTGTTAAGTTCGTATGATCTGACAGGGCAGGGCTTTTTCACCTGTGTCGTTTGGTGATTATTGTCTCGGCTTTGGAGTTATGATTGTCGGGGTTGGCTGCCGGATTTATATGTCTCTCTATAGTAAGGGAAAATAAACGAAGAAATTTGCGGTAGTTTCACAGAACTTTCATTTTAAATCTCTGTTATGACCAATCGGGGACAGCGGATTTTGTGAAAAGTTACAAAAGATGATCTGATTAACATTACCCTCTACTATAAGGAAAATAAAAGCCCGAAATTGGGGGCAATTTACGAGGTTTCGGAATAAAATCTGCGAATTGTACAATACAAGGCTAAGCAATTTATAATATTTTCACAAAACCCTTGACATTTATAAAAATGGGTGCTATAATACAATAGATTTTCAAAGAAAGGAAGGTGAGCCTCATGCTCGGAACAATACTTAAACACGAACAGAATACAATAAAAGCAACAAGCATGGGAGCTTGCCTGCAATACTGCGATATGCGCGTTTGATGCAACGCGTATGTCTATAGCTGTTTGCGCCCCTGCTTACTGTGGATAAGCAGGGGCTTTTTGCATCTACTTAGTAATGCAGGCAGGTGAAGCACAAGAAAAGCACAGAAAAGGAGAAACTATATGTTAGAACTGAAAGGAAAGTATAACAGCGCGAAGGTATTCACCGACGTTATCGGCGAGAGCGCTGTTGCTCAGATCATCGAACTGTGCTGCCAGCCTATGAGCGAAGGAGCGCAGATCAGAATTATGCCCGACGTACACGCAGGCAAGAGCTGCACAGTCGGGACAACCATGACGATCAAGGATAAGGTCGTCGCAAACCTTGTCGGGGTCGATATCGGCTGCGGTATGGAGGTCGCAATGCTCAAGGAAAAGCACATCGAACCGCAGAAGCTCGACAAAGTCATCCGCGAGAGTGTACCTGCGGGTTTCGAGACACGCAAGAAGCCTCACCGTTTCAACGAGCGTATTGACCTCACGGAGTTGTACTGCTACAAGGAGATAAATCCGCTGTACGCTGAAAAGAGTCTCGGTACTCTCGGCGGCGGCAACCACTTTATCGAAGCAGACAAGGACGATGACGGACGCATTTACATCGTTATCCACTCCGGCTCACGTCACCTCGGGCTTGAAGTAGCAAACTACTATCAGGAGGAAGCCTACAAGCGGCTGAACGGGAGCTCGAAGAAGGACATCGACGAGCTGATAAAGAAGATGAAGGCGGAGGGCAAGGAAAAGCAGATACAGACCGAGATCACAAAGCTCAAAAACACGAAGTTCACTGATGTCCCCAAGCACCTTGCGTACTGCGAGGGCGAGCTGTTTGAGCAGTATATCCACGATATGCGCATAGTACAGGAGTTCGCAATGCTCAACCGCAAGGCGATAATGGACGAGATCATCAAGGGAATGGGACTGCACATTGACGGGCAGTTCACGACCATTCACAACTACATCGACACCGAAGCGATGATACTGCGCAAGGGCGCTGTATCGGCAAAGGCGGGAGAAGTCCTGCTTATCCCGATAAATATGCGTGACGGCAGCCTTATCTGCACCGGCAAGGGCAACACAGACTGGAATTGCTCGGCTCCGCACGGTGCGGGGCGGCTTATGTCCCGCTCGGAAGCCAAGAACACCTTCACCGTGTCCGAGTTCAAAAAGCAGATGCAGGGCATCTACACGACCTCGGTCAACTCGTCCACGCTCGACGAATGCCCCATGGCGTACAAGACAATGGACGACATCGTGAACAACATCGGCGATACGGTCGAGATCAACAAGGTCATCAAGCCGATCTACAGCTTCAAGGCGGGTGATGAATGATGAAGAGGTTTGTTTCAACCGAAAAGCTCAGCAAGAAAGAGCAGAAGCGGCTCAACGCGATCGAACGCGGGAGCTGGGGCGGTGTTAATCCCGTCACCCGCGTTGTCGATACCGATAAACGGCGGTATAAGCGGAAAGCAAAGCACCCGACGAGAGCTTACGTTGAGGATATTTAAGCAGAAATCCCCGATAAGCGGTTCATGCTTATCGGGGATTTTCGTTTTTCTATTGCTTTATTGACGGATTTGTGATATTATAATATTGTGACAAAACATAATAACAGGTTAAAGCTGTACGATAGAAGGCGGTAATATTATGATCTATGTAATGTCCGACATTCACGGAATGTATGAAA
>JAFZOA010000380.1 GCA_017550775.1 Ruminiclostridium sp.
AAGGGCTGGTATATGTCGCCGTTCGTGCGCAACATCTCGTTTGAATACCATTACGAGAACGACGGCTGCCGCATAAAGGACATCGTTTCGTACAACAACATAGAAGAACAGAGATACGACCCCGTTTCGGCATCGGGCTATGAAGGCTTTGTACCGTTCCGCTGTGCGGGCGCGGCCGAAAGAACGATATACTTCGGCTTCTCGTCCCCGCCGGATAACGGACCTATGCGCATATTCTGGGACGTTGACGAAGACCCGGCTTCCGGTCACCCGAAGCTTCAATGGAAGTATCTTACAGCAGGCGGCTGGCTTCCCATGAATATCGCGGACGAAACGGAAAGCTTCACGAAAGTCGGACTTACGGTATTCCTCGACAATCACGGATTCAGCAAGAAAACACTTTTCGGCGAAGAGAAGTACTGGGTCTCTGTCACGGACACGGAGAATGTTTACAGGACAAAGAGATGCGGTATCCCTATGGTGAACCGTATCGTGTTCAACTCGGTAAGAGCCGTGAATGTTGACAGCCACCGGGAAGAATACTTCGCAATGAATATTTTTACCGAAAATGCCGAATTTTCTCTCGCGGCTGCAAATGTCCTCGATTTTGAGCTCTATGTCAACGAGTTCGCCTATATCACCGACCATGAGGCGGAGAAACTCGACGAAGAAGGCCGCATCATAAGAGTGGCCGGAAGTGACGGCATTACCACAGAGATATGGGTGAAGTGGAAAGAAGTACGCTCATTCGCTATGGAGGATTATGATTCACGATGCTATGTCCTCGACCGCAGCAGCGGCAGGTTCATATTCGGAAACGGCCGTAAGGGACGTATCCCGTCGGCTTCGGACGTCGATAACATCAGAGTCTTATATACAACGGGCGGCGGCGAACGCACGAACGTAGAGCCAGGAAGCATAACCGGACTTGATCGTTCATACGGGTTCGTTTCCGGCGTAGATAACCCCAAGCGCTTCTACGGCGGCTGTGATTCTGAAACGGTCCACGAAGCCATGAGACGAAGCGCGGTAATGCTCCGCACACAGGGAAAGGCGGTAACGGTAAGAGACCTTGAGAGCCTTACCTTCAACGCTTCGAGAAACATAAGAAAGATCCGCTGTGTAAGCGGAAGAAACGATACCGGCGGAAAAGAGCGCGGAGCAGTCACGCTCGTCGTGCTGAAAAAAGAGCATTCCGAGTTCAGCAGGATAAGAAGCGATATCAAGAACTATCTGCGCGGAAGGATCCCCGGGACCATAACGTCCGACGACAAGCTTTATGTCACCGAGCCCACATTTGTGAAGATAAATGTCAGGGCCGAAATAAAGACAAAAGAGCTCAACGGTATCTTCGAGCTGAAGAAGAGCGTCGAAAAGTGTCTTGAGGACTACTTCGCCTCGTTCGCGGGAACGGACGGCGACAACGTATGGCGTCTCGGCATGATACCGAACGAACAGCAGATAAGAAGCGCTGTGCTGAGACTCAAGAACGTTGTGTATATCCGAAACCTTTATATCACAATGTATGTTTCCGTCGCGGACGGTCTCAAGGAGATCGACAGCGACTCTGTAGGAAAGTACAGCTATATACTGCCCGAAAACGGCGAACACGAAATAACGGTTACGGTAGAGTAACACAGGATAATACGGGAGACCGGAGGTGATAGATTGTTACCCGATATAGACCTTGACAACGAATACTATGACGACATACTTGACAACGCACGGAATATGATCGTCAGCATCTATCCCGAATGGACGGATTTCAACTATCACGACCCCGGTGTCACGATGCTTGAGATGTTCGCGTGGCTCAAAGAGAGCCAGCAGTATTATATCAACAAGATAGGTCCGGAAAACATCAGGAAATATCTTAAGCTCCTCGGCATAGAAAGGCGCACGAAAGTGCCGTCGTTCACGGACGTTTCGGTGCTTTACGATAAAGACATCACCGCGGTGAAGGGCACCAAGCTCTACGCGGGCGATATATGCTTCGAGGCGGACAGACGCACTTATATCTCGGCTTCGTCGATAGATGTATGCGTCTGTGATTACGGAGAAGAAACGAACGTTATCGGAAAAGATCAGTTCTATTTCGGCGGAAATCTGCATATACTTCCGTTTGCGAAAAAAGACAGCGGCGTGTTCTATGTCGGTTTTGACAAACCTCTCGCCGAAAGCGAAGTGCATACGATATGGTTCAGCGTCATCAGCGACGACGGCATTGAGCGAAATCCGATAACCGACCCGAAACGCTTCATACCGCTCGTGGACATCAGTATGGAATACTTCGACGGTGTAAGCTGGAAGCGCGTGAAACGCATTGACGAGACATACGGTTTCCTTTTCTCCGGACGGATATTCTTCAGTCTTCCGGAAAAGCACGGAAGCTGTGAGATAGCCGGACACAATGCGTATTATATCCGTTTCAGACCCACCGGCGGGGAATATGACGATCTTCCCGTGATAAAGAACATCTATTTCAACCTTCTTCCGGTAACACAGAGGGACACAAAAGCGGAATACACCGATCTTCCGGCAGGAGACGAGATACGGCTCTTCACAGAGCTTTCGCATATCGGTACAACAAGGATATTCCTTAAGGACACCGACGGGCTCTATACACCGGTCAGAAGCTTCATAAAGCAGACCGACAGCGGGACCGGAGGAATAAAGTGCAGTGTACAGGGCGGTGCGCGCTCTGAGGGGATACGCGTCGTGAACGTTATGTCCGACTTTGCGGCGGACGGCGTGATAGGCTATGGAACAGGGCTTCCTTTCCAGCAGTACGACCTTGATACAAGAGATCTCGAATATGAAAGCTTTGCGATAATGACCGAGCTTCCGGACAGCGGCGGAAAGTTTGTCGAGTGGAGGAAGGTAAAAGACTTCTCTTCCGCGGGAACAGACGATTTCGTATATATGCTCGACACCGAGAACGGTATCATATCTTTCGGCGACTGCATACACGGAATGGCTCCTGAAGGCGATATCTTCATAATCGGATACTCGCTCACAAGGGGCGCGGACGGCTGTGTCACAAAAGGCAAGATAACCGAGATAAACGGTTTTGACAAGGACGATATATATATTGAAAATCTTCGCGCTTCGGCGGGAGGAATGAACGAAGAGACCGTGGAGGACTGCTTCATAAAAGCACAGAAGCTTCTCCGGACAACACAGACCGTCGTTACCGACGAAGACTGTGAGGAATGCATAAGCGCGACACAGGGTCTTCGCATCGAAAAATGCAAGGTGATAAAGAACGACAGCTCGGACGGGCTTGTCACGACGGTGGTCGTTAAGCCTTATTCGCGCAACGGAATGGGCGTTCCCTGTGAGCGGTATATAAAGAACATACTTGCGGTGCTCGAACCGCGGAGAATGCTCGGGTCGCAGATCAGGATAATCCGTCCCGAATACGCCGAGATATCCGTATATGCAGATGTCACGGTGTCGAGGAACTACTCGAACCCCGGCGAAGCGGTAAGGAATGCGGTATCGGATTTCTTCGCGTCGATAAAGGACGATTTCGGTGCGGAGATAATATACAGCAAGTTCTATGAGCTTATCGACAGCCTTGACTGTGTATTGTCCGTGAATATCCTTACGATGCAGACCGAGGGAAGCGACGCCGAAAGAACGCGCGAGGGCGACCTTATACTTGCGCGCAACGTCGCGGCGTATCTTACCGATGTGGATATAATGATAAACACATAGCATGTCCGTGATCAGGCGGCCGCATGAGCCGGAACGCCGATATCCGTGGATTAAGG
>JAFZOA010000381.1 GCA_017550775.1 Ruminiclostridium sp.
AAGCGGCTATGAGCAGCAGGCTGAAAGTTATGCAGGATACGCACAGCTCGCGGATAGCTTCGGCGGCGGCTATTATTCCGAATACGACCAGCTCGCGAATGAACTTATGAACGGTTATTCGGCAGAACCGTCAATTGCATCACCGACTGCCGCAACAGGCGAAGCTGCACCCGCACAGGCGAAAGCGCAGACTAATGGCTACGCTCCCTCGGTAATGTCCGAAAAGCAGGCTGCGACCTACGCTCCGAAAACTACCGAACGCGCACCGGCTCCCGTCGCTCCGAGCAACAATATTGTTGTCGGCACAAAGACGCTCGAACAGATACGCGCGGACTTCCCGATATTAAAGGAAGTCATCAACGGACACCCGCTGGTATGGCTCGACAACGGCGCTACAACTCAGCGCCCGCAGGCTGTCATCGACAGGCTTTCCTACTACTACACCCACGAGAACTCGAACGTTCACCGCGGGGCTCACGAGCTCGCGGCACGCTCCACCGACGCTTACGAGAATGCGCGACAGATCACGGCGGACTTCCTCGGCGCACCGAGCAAGGATAATATCGTGTTCGTGCGCGGAACGACCGAAGGCATAAACCTCGTTGCGAACGCGTATGTGAAGCCGCTTCTCAACCCCGGCGACGAGATAATCCTGACTGTCCTGGAACATCACGCGAACATCGTTCCGTGGCAGCTCGTGTGTGAAGAGACCGGTGCTGTGCTCAAAGTCGTACCCTGCGACGAGAGCGGCCAGCTCATACTTTCGGAATATGAGAAGCTGTTCACGCGCAGAACGAAGTTTGTCAGTGCGGCGCACGTCTCCAATGTGCTCGGAACGGTTACTCCCGTCGAGGAGCTTGTCGCTATCGCACACGCTCACGGTGTACGCATAATGATAGACGGCGCGCAGTCGGTAGCTCACATTCCCGTGAACGTATCTGCGCTGGACGCAGACTTCTATGTGTTCTCGGGACACAAGATATTCGCTCCCACAGGTATCGGCGCTCTGTACGGCAAATCAGACGTTCTCGAAGAAGCCCGTCCCTACCACGGCGGCGGCAACATGATAAAGGACGTTACCTTTGAACGCACGATCTACAATCCCGCGCCGAACAAGTTCGAGGCGGGAACGGGAAGCATCGCGGATGCGGTGGGTCTCGGTGCGGCACTCGAATACCTGAACGCTATCGGAATGCCCGCAGTCAACAAGCATGAGCATGAGCTCCTTGTTTACGGCATGAGCGAGCTTAAGAAGATACCCGGTCTGCACCTCATCGGCACAGCCACAAACAAGGCGAGCGTGCTTTCGTTCGTACTTGACGGTCACAGCAACGAAGATGTGGGTGCCGCTCTCAACGAGCTCGGTATCGCAGTCCGCACAGGTCATCACTGTGCACAGCCCGTACTCCGCCGATTCGGTCTTGAGGGTACGGTACGCCCGACGCTTGCTCTCTACAACTCGTTTGAGGACATAGACGCTCTCGTCAAGGGAATACGTTCGCTGGCGTGAACGAATTGACAGTTAATAATTGAATCTTGACAAGACTTCCCCGTTTTTACAGGACGGGGAAGTTTTTGCGTATTTGCTATTGACAAATATGAGTTTATGATGTATAATATTAAATCATACTATTATGATAAGATTTATATACTAAGTAGGAGATGCAATATGTCTGAACTTCTGAAAATAACCGGTCTGCGTGTAAGTGCGGAGGATAAGGAAATACTGCACGGCGTGGATCTTATGATAAACGAGGGCGAAACGCACGTCATAATGGGACCCAACGGCGCGGGAAAATCCACGCTCGGAGCAGCGATAATGGGAAGCCCCGAATATACTGTCACCGGCGGAAGCATCGTGTTCGGCGGTGATGACATCACGGAGGAAACTCCCGACAAGCGCGCAAAGCATGGGATATTCCTCTCATTCCAGAACCCTATCGAAATACCGGGCATCACGCTTTCGTCCTTTCTGCGCAGCGCCTATGAGCAGATAACCGGAGAAAGAATAAAGCTGTTCGAGTTCAAGAAGAAATTGAAAGCCGCAATGGAGATACTGAACATGGACTCGGTTTATGCTGACAGAGAACTGAATGTGGGATTCTCCGGCGGCGAGAAGAAGAAAGCCGAGATACTGCAATTGCTCGTCCTGCGACCGAAGCTGACTATCCTCGACGAGACGGACAGCGGGCTTGATGTGGACGCGGTTAAGACAGTTTCCGCAGGCATAAAGGCGTACAAGGAGCAGACCGGCGGCTCGCTCCTGATAATCACGCACAACACGAAGATACTCGAAGCGCTGACTGTCGATAAGACGCACATCATCGCGGACGGGAAGCTCGCCGCAGAGGGCGGTGCGGAGCTTATCGACGAGGTTACCGCAAACGGCTTTGACAAGTATATCCCGAGAGGTGCCGTATGAAAGAAAAAACACAGGTCGCGGATATCAACAGATCGCTGTATGACTTTCGCTACGACGAGGACGAGAGCAGTTTTCTCGACTCCGGTATAACCCCGGAGATAATACGGGAGATATCTGCGGAAAAGGGAGACCCCGAATGGATGACCGAGTTCAGACTGCACTCGCTGGAGATATACAACCGGCTGAAAATGCCGGATTGGGGACCCGATATCAGCGGTCTCAACATGGACAACATCGTCGCGTATATCCGCCCGAAAAAGGGTATGCAGAGCGACTGGAACGAGGTTCCCGACGACATCAAGGAGACGTTCGAGAAGCTCGGTATACCGCAGGCGGAGCGGGAAAGTCTCGCGGGTGTCGGCGCGCAGTACGACAGCGAACTCGTGTACCACAACGTGCGCAAGGAGGTCGCGGAGAGCGGTGTAGTTTATACCGACTTAGAGAGCGCGATGCACGACGAGCGGTACGCCGAGATGATAAGATCACACTTCATGAAGCTCGTCCCGCCGACAGACCACAAGTTCGCGGCGCTGCACGGAGCGGTATGGTCGGGCGGCTCCTTCGTGTATGTGCCGGCGGGCGTGAAGCTCGAAATACCGCTGCAATCCTACTTCCGGCTGAACGCGAAAGGCGCGGGACAGTTCGAGCACACGCTGATAATCGTTGAGGACAACGCGTATCTGCACTTCATCGAGGGCTGCTCGGCTCCGAAATACTACGAGGCGAGCCTGCACGCGGGCTGTGTCGAGCTGTATGTAGGCAACAACTCAACTCTGCGCTATTCGACGATCGAGAACTGGTCGAAGAATATGTACAACCTCAACACCAAGCGCGCGGTCGTCGGCGAGAACGGCAAGGTGGAGTGGGTGTCCGGCTCCTTCGGCTCGCACGTTTCATACCTCTACCCGATGAGCATTCTGAACGGTCGAAAGGCGCGCGCGGAGTTCACCGGCATCACCTTCGCGGGCGAAGGTCAGAACTTAGACACCGGCGCGAAGATAGTGCACAACGCCCCCGAAACATCGTCGTACATGAACACGCGCTCAATCTCGAAAAGCGGAGGTATAAGCACATTCCGCAGCGCTGTGACTATCAACGAAAATGCCGTCGG
This sequence comes from Ruminiclostridium sp., assembly GCA_017550775.1. Next base: position 3,534 of record JAFZOA010000381.1, read on the forward strand.
GAGCAAGTCCGCAGTGTCCTGCGAATCGCTCATGCTCGACAGTATTTCGCGCTCCGACACGATACCGTCAATGGTCGTAAAGACCGACAAGGCGGACGTGGGACACGAGGCGAGAATAGGACGAATAAGCGACGAGGCGGTATTCTACCTCATGTCACGGGGACTTGACGAAAACGCGGCGAAAGCGCTGATAGTGAGCGGCTTTGCGGAGAATGTCTCGAAGGAGCTTCCGCTCGAATACGCGGTGGAAATGAACAACCTCATCAATCTTGAAATGAAGGGGAGTATCGGATAAAATGACAAAATTGAACATTCTCCCCCTGCCGACATTCGCGCGGCTTGGCGTGAATTACGCCGAACGCGAGATCGGGGAGTTTGAAAGAGAAGAAATAACCGTTCCCGAAGGCGCGGAACAGCAGATAATACAGTTCGTGAGCACGTGCAGCGAGACTGTTGTGAACGTCGGGAAAAACGCCGCATTGAAGCTCGTAATGGTATTTTCGGACAAGCAGGCGTGCGCGGCAAAACTCGTGACAACACTTGATGACAGCGCGAAGCTCGAACTAATCCAGCTTTATCTCGGCGGCGATACCGTGAGCGAGATAATAACGGAGCTGAAAGGATACAAGGCGGAGTTTTCCGCTGAGATAGGTTATGATCTCGGCGCGGGTGATATACTCGATATTAACCTTGTCGCAAATCACCACGGGCGAAAAAGCACGTCGGAGATAGCTGTGAACGGCGTTCTCCGGGACAATGCGCAGAAAACCTTCAAGGGAACGATAGACTTCCGAAACGGCTCCGCAGGCGCAAAGGGAAGCGAAAAAGAAGACGTTATCCTCATGAGCGAGGCTGTCGTGAACAAGACCGTTCCCGTTATCCTCTGCGATGAGGAGGACGTTGAGGGAAGCCACGGCGCGACGATAGGGCGCATCGACGAGGGGCATATCTACTATATGCGCTCGCGGGGCATTCCCGAAGAGAAGATCTACGAGCTGATAACGCGCGCAAGACTGTCAAAAATCATCGGAAAGATCGGCGACGAACAGGCTGAAAAGCGCATATACACCATACTCGGCTGGAGTGATGACATTGAGTAACACTGATTACAAGCGGGACTTTCCCGTGTTTGAAAAATATCCCGATATAGCGTATCTTGACAACTCCGTGACCACGCAGAAGCCGCAGGCTGTTATCGACGCAGTTTCGCGGTATTACCGCGAGGAAAATGCGAACCCGTTACGCGGGCTTTATGAGCTGGCTGTGAAGGCTACCGACGAGTACGAGAATGCGAGAATAGCTGTCCGGGACTTCATCGGCGCAGCAAGCGAGCGCGAGATAATATTCACACGCAACGCTTCCGAAAGCCTTAACCTTATCGCGTACAGCTGGGGGCGCGCGAATATCCGCGAGGGCGACGAGATACTCGTCACGATCTCCGAGCACCACAGCAACTTTCTCTCGTGGCAGATACTCGCGAACGAGAAGCGCGCGAAGCTGAAATTCCTGCGGTGCAGCGAGTCGGGCGAGTACACGGCAGAGGCGCTGAAAAAAGCTTTGACGCCGCACACGAAGTTGTTTGCGATCGCGCAGATCTCGAACGTGTTCGGACGCGTGAACCCGATAAAGGAGTTCGCGGAGATTTGCCATGCCAACGGCACTCTGATAGTCTGCGACGGCGCGCAGAGCGTACCGCACATCCCCGTGAACGTGCGTGATCTTGATGTGGATTTCCTCGCGGTCTCGGGTCACAAAATGCTCGCGCCAATGGGGATAGGCGTGCTGTACGGCAGAGAAGAACTGCTTGAAGCAATGCCCCCGTTTCTGTACGGCGGCGAGATGATAGAGTATGTGACGCTTTGCGGAGCGACGTTCGCGGAGCTTCCGCACAAGTTCGAAGCGGGAACAGTCAATGCCGGCGGAGCGGTCGGACTTCACGCGGCGATAGACTACATCAACGCTGTCGGTTTTGACGAGATAGAACACCGCGAGAACGTGCTCACAAAGCTGCTCGTTACCGAAATGCAGGTGATACCGCACATCAACATTATCGGTTCGCGCGATCCCGACGAGCACCACGGCATCGTGACATTCACGATAGACGACGTTCACCCGCACGACATCGCGGCGATATTTGACGAGTCGGGTGTATGCATTCGCGCGGGTCATCACTGCGCACAGCCTCTGCACAAATTCCTGAACGTACAGTCCACCGTCCGCGCGAGCGTCGCGTTCTACAACGACGAAAACGATGTGCGCAGATTCATTGACTGCCTGAAAACCATACGAAGGAGAATGGGTTACAGTGACTAATTTTTACAACGAGATACTCACCGACCACAATATACACCCGGTACACAAGCACGAGCTATCGTGCTGTACCTGCTCAAAGGACGGCGTGAATCCGTCCTGCGGCGACGAGATAACGCTTAATCTGAGCATCGAGAACGGTGTCATTACCGACGGCTCGTTCACGGGAAACGGCTGCGCGGTCTCGCAGGCTTCGGCGGACATCATGCTCGATCTTGTTATCGGGAAAAGCATCGAGGAAGCGAAGCACCTGCAAGAGCTGTTTGTAAAGATGATACACGGCGATGCGTGCCCTGCCGAGATAGATGAGCTTGAAGAAGCCGGCGCACTCGCTGATATTTCTCACATGCCCGCCCGCGTGAAATGCGCTCTGCTCGGCTGGAGAACAATGGCGGAAATGGTCGGATAAGAAAATCTCCCGAAGCTTTGAAAGTTTCGGGAGTTTTTGTTGTTTTCATGTTGTCGTTTCACCGGAATTGCAATTACAGAGTGCCCCGCGAGCTGCGAACTCACGGGGCATCTTTCATTTTCAGATATAATACATCGGCTCATCACTGCCCGATGACAGCTTATCATACTTATCGGCTATATCGCGGAGAGTTACATTCTCCGTGAAGCTCTGAAGGTATTCGGTCATCCTGTTCCAGAGACATTCCGACAGCGCGCCCGCGATAAGCGAATCCTCCTTATTGTCAAAGGACACCTCGCCGAGCACATTCCGATCAAGCGCGTTTATCACCTCATAAAGCGTTATCTTCTCGGCGGGACGGGTGAGAGTATATCCGCCCTTTGCACCCTTGACGCTTCGTATGATGTTCGCCTGTCTGAGCTGCGGGAGGATCTGTTCAAGATACTTGGCTGAGATATGCTGCCTTGCGGATATATTAATAACGGTAACAACGCTG
>JAFZOA010000035.1 GCA_017550775.1 Ruminiclostridium sp.
ACAGTCTTGTCGCATATCCTGTCAAATGAAGCACAGATCGAATTGATACATCTCGGCATATCTCTGTCGTAAACATGGGATTCGGTCTGGAGAAGGTCGTTGTCAAGATAATACGATGTCTCGATAAGCTCGTATGTATCCGCATTGAATGTTGCCTTACATCTCACCGTTCCGCCCGGATAATCATACCCCCACATACTGATACCCCAGAATGTCTCTGTTCCGGTATCGTCATATACCGAGTTAATATGAAGCTTGCCGTCTTCCGTGTACATCTCCTCGATACGCTCATGCTCCGGATCCATCCACCTGTCCTTATCGGTGGGTATAGGCCAGTACTGATATCCGCCTTCTACCATGTCGATGTAGTAGGTGGCTTTAGGCTGATAATTATAACCGAAATCCAGCAGCTCAAACCTTACCTCGGGTGTCGAAAACTCTTCAAACGCCGGCCCGGTATAGTATGTAATGTCTTTCTGGAACCAGAAATAATCCGCTAAGTATTCAGACAGTTCAACGGATGATTCGCGTATGACTTCAAGGCATTGGTGGTTTTTGAACACCGCTTCCCTCTGATTTGCCGCGAACGCCTTTGAGGTATGATCTGCCCACTCGCTCTCGGGGATATCCCTGCGGTCGGACTTTTCCTCCGGCTGTGCGGAGGTAGTGGTCTGTGCTTCCTCCGTTGTCCCGGCTTCGGAAACGGTAGTTTCTATAGCAGCAGAGGTCTGAGGTGCCACGGAAGCGGCACTGTTGGCGGTGCCGGAGCTTCCGCATGATGATAATGCGGTGAGTGATAATACAGCCGCTATGATGAGAACCGATCTTTTTATGGTCATTGTCGTTATTGCTCCTTGTTTGTGAACTATTCTCCGAGATATCTGATACAAAGCATTGTTATATCGTCCGACTGCTCCGCGCCCGCCGTGAACTTTGTAACGTCCGCTATGACCGTGTCGCATACCGGCTTGACGATGCCGTACTTTTCGGAAGGCTCGGGGAAGCTCTCTCCGAAGGACAGAAGCTCCTGAAGTCTGCTTTCGCCGTACTGCTCCTCGTCCTTGTTCATAGCCTCGGTAACGCCGTCGGTGTAGAGGTAGAGGATATCTCCCTTGCGGAGCTGAACTGTCTGCTCCTTGTACCGTACCCCGTCCATACCCGCAAGCATGAGTCCGGGTCTGAGCTTGATATACTCCGCTTTTCCGTCGCGTATCAGAACGGGCGGGTTGTGTCCGGCATTGGCAACGCGTATGAGACCCGTTTTAAGGTCAAGATATCCCAGCCACGCGGTAACGAACATCTCCGCTTCGTTGCCCTCGCAGAGCTTCTCATTTGCCTGCGTGAACACATCGGCGGGCGGCATACCGCTCTCGGCGAGGCTCTTTATCACGGTCTTTGAGGTCATCATGAACATCGCGCCGGGAATGCTCTTGCCGGAAACGTCTGCGATCAGGAAGCCGAGCGTGTTTTCGCCCAGCATATAGAAGTCGTAGAAATCGCCGCCGACCTCCTTTGCTGCGTTCATGCTCGCGTAAAGCTCAAATTCCCTGTGATCGGGGAAGGGTGGGAACACGTTCGGAAGAGCCGAGCTCTGGATAGACTTTGCGATAGTGAGATCCGCGTCGAAACGTGCTTCCGCTTCGGCTATGTACTCCTTGAGCCGGTCAACGGTAGCGTTTATGTCTGTGGAAAGCACATCAAATTCGCGGCAGTTACGCACATCGACCTTTTCCTCAAGGTTTCCGTTTGTGATCTCGGCAAGTGAAGCGTTCACGGAATCGAGACCCTTCACGACTCTGCGTTTGATAAGCAGACGCAGAACGATGAACAGCACCGAGAATACGAGGATCTCGATCAGAACGATATAGAAGATCGTGCTGTTAGCCGCTGACATAGCTTCTTCGACGGGGTAAATGCACAGGATATATACTGTGTCGTTGTAATTGCAGAGATTGAAATAATAATCCACATCCCACAGATCGACATTACCCGTAATGGTGTTCTTCTCAATATCTTCGTATATTTCACTCGTGCGCATCACCCTTAAAGTGACCGGCTGCACATTGTTGCCGGTGCCGCTGTCCAGCTCATCGAGCATTTCCGGAAGCGGGAATGGCTCGTAACGGTGAACGCCAAAGAATGAATTGATAACTGTGCGCTCCTTGTTGATGATGACCACTTCACCGGTAAGTCCTATTCGGCGGTTCCCCACAACAAGGAAGCTCTCGTCGAGTGCGTTCTGGTCCAGGCTCTCTTTTGGGAAAGCTCCGAGAAACATCATATCGGGACACGACTTATTGACTCCGACGATATAATAGACTTCCATTTTACCGTCGAGAGTCTTCACAGGCTTATAAGAGATCTGTGTGTAAGAAGGGTTTTCGATGTATGAACCGGCTTCAAGATCGGCGATACACGAGTCTATAAGGTTTGATACGCCTTCTATATCCCTTGCGTTTCTTCCTATGAATTCCTCATTCCCTGAATACAGTATGGTGCCTTCTCTGTTGATGAAGTAAGTGTAGTTTGTACCCTTGACTTGTTCCAGAGCGCCTGCTTCACCTTCTTCTGCAAATCTGAATAACGATTCGTAAACATAATCCGTCAAGGGTTCGGAAGACTTTTCCATTATCTCAAAATAGATATCGTTGCTTGCGGTGGATAGCAGGGACATTGCCGATTCCGCGGCGAAAACCGAGAGAAGACAGTATATTACCGCAGAGGAAACGAAAAACGTGATAAAGACCGCTAAAAGCAGTCTTATCGTAATTATTCTCGATAATTTCTTCTTTTTTCTGACCATAAGTGTCCACCGTTATGCCGGCTCGATATCGAGCGCGTCGGCAAGTCCCGTAAATGTGAAAACGTCCATTACAGCCGGCGTTACGTTTACGATCTTCATGCTCCCCTGCTTCTTCATTACCTTTGCGGATGAGAGAAGTACGCGAAGTCCCGCAGATGCCATGTATTCGAGCCCCGCAAAATCGAACACAAGCTCTGTCACCCCGTTTATGTTCTCCTTTAGTGCCTTTTCAAGCTCCGGCGCGGATGTCGTTCCGAGTTTTCCTCCCGCCGTTATGGTAAGCTTTGTTCCGTCCTTCTGGGTCGTTACAGTCATAGTTATCTATCCTTTCTTTTCTTCATTACAGTTTTTTGCAGATAATATCGGTGGGAGCTTTTTTGGCGGCGGGCACAATGCCTTTCCCGGAAGCTCTGCTTCCCGACCGGGTCACGTCCGTAGCAGATCCGAACATATTACTTACCCATCTGCCGAAATAAGCGGCGCCGCCCGCGACGGAACTTACCTCATCGTCGGAGATCTCACCCTCGCACTTCATTATGAAAAACCTTCGTATCTCTTCGTCGGAGGCGCTGCAGCCGTGAGACCCGGCAAAAGCGGAAAGCGAATCGGTACCGGAAGCCTTGACGAATTCACCCATGATCTCACGATTCGACATAACCATGTCGTAGAGTTCGTCAAGCGTTATCACAGCCGTCGTCGCTATATCTGTGCCTGGAGGGGATACGGAGCCCGATACTTCCGATGCTGGCTTCATGTCGGTATTCATTTCGGGCTTGTCTGTCTTATTGATGTTCTTTTTAAACATATTCTTTCTTCCTTTCGCAATGGTATTTTCGTTTTAACTGTCAGGAAGCTTATTTGCAACGATCTTTTATCGTTACGGCTTTCTTATGCACGGTCAGGAGACTTGACGCAGCAGCCGGCGTACACAGCTCTTTTTCTCTCAAATAGAGTTTTCAGAGGTTTCCCTATATATTAAGCCGAACGAATAGCAGAAAGGGATAATACTTTTTTCAGATGTCCGTTAATATTTCACACATATCAGCCATCTTTGCCGCCGAGCAGCGACACAAAATGCGCCCCTCTTTCCTCGAAGTTCTTGTAGAACCCATAGCTCGCGGCGGCGGGGGAGAGCAGACAGATGTGCTTTGTGACCTTTTTTGCGTGCTTCACCGCGTCTTCGAGGTCGGCGGCGCGGTAAATGCTGCGCTTGTTGTGGTCGAGCCTGTCCTCAATGCGGTGTCCGCTGTCGGGAAGGAGAATGACGTTCGCAATATCAGACGCGTTCAGGAAGTCGATAAGCTCCGTGTAGTCTATCCCCCTGTCCATGCCGCCGACAATAATGGTGTCCACGCCGTCAAAAGCGCGTACAGCCGCGATCGCCGTGCTCGGACAGGTGCTTATGCTGTCGTTGATGTAGGTCACGCCGTCTATTACCCCGACTTTCTCCAGCCGGTGCTTCAGCCCGTCAAACGAGCTCACCGCAGCCGCCGCCTCGCCGTACCCCACTCCGCACAGCCCCGCCGCGTACATTGCGATACCGATGTTGTACAGGTTGTGCCGCCCGAGCAGCTTCGTCGTAACCGGACACTTCTCCCCGAGTATCACCGGCGCGCCGTCGGTCACGGTAATGTCCGCGTCACCGTCGAGCGATGCCGTAACAAGGCTCGACGCGCAGCTCTCCGGCACCAGCGCGGAGTTGATTATAAGCGTGTCCCTTGCGCTCTGGAACCGGTAGATGTTCTCCTTCGCCGCCTTGTACGCCGCAAAGCCGGTGTAGTGGTCAAGGTGTTCCTCGAACAGGTTCAGGTATACCGCGATACCCGGAGAAGCCTGCACATATTCGAGCTGGTGACAGGACATCTCGCAGACGATGATATCCCCGTCGGAGAGCGACTTCACGCAGTCGAGCGGCGGTATACCGATGTTCCCGATGAGAAGCGAGCTCTTGCCGCAGTGCGAGAGAATGTGGTGTATAAGGCTTGACGTGGTGGATTTTCCCTTTGTCCCGGTAACGCCGATGACGCGGTTCGGACAGAAGCGCAGGAGCAGGTCTGTCTGACCGGTGATACGGGGCTTCACGTCCTCGGGAACGCGGTCGAGCAGAGCTATTCCCGGCGCTTTCATTATCACGTCGAAGCCGCTCATGCAGTCGAGGTAGTTTTCCCCGGAGATCACGTCTATCCCCTCGGTGTCCGCGCCGCTCACATCGTTGCGGTCGGCTATCGTCACCTTGCAGCCGAACTCACGGAGCAGGGAAAGGGTCGATTTTCCCTCGCGCCCGAAGCCGAGTATCAGCACATTCTTCCCCGTGAAGAAGTCACGGAGCCTGTCGTAGAATACGTTCATTTTTCGCCTTTCATGCTTTTTTACAGACAAGACTTGTCGGTGTTTCATCTCCCCGCCTCACGCGGTGAGATGAAAAAAACTTATTGTCTTTTCAGAAGCCCGACGAGCTCGCCGGGAACAAAGTTATCGTTGTCGAAGTAGCTGTCGAGAGCGGCGGGAGCTCCGTGCGCGGTCGCCATGTACTCACCGAGCAGCGCGGGGAGCCGTTTCCCCTCTCTGCGCTTGTATGCCCGGTACAGCGCAAACTGCACCTCGGTACGGGTCCCGACGCACTCGAAGGGCTTGTCGAGGTCGGGGTCGCAAAGCGCTCTGAACACGTCCCGAAGCTCGGTCATGTTCAGCATATCCGTACCGAAAATGCCGCGCAGGTCGCTGTCGTCGAGGAACGCCGCGAGCAGGATGTACACATAAAGGCACTTTGCGCACTTGCAGCACCACTCGTCCTTCTTCGAGCCAGCGTTGCAGCTCTTGAACACCGGAAAATACTGCGGATAGCGAACAAACTCACGCGCTATCTGCCATTCCGTCCACGGGCGCAGCAGGCTGAAATATTCCGGCGATGGCAGCAGCCACGTCTCGCAGAACGTGCGGAAGTCGCGCTCGAATGCGGTGCTCTTGCTGTACTGGTGGTTGACGTTCTTCCCGCCGACGTTGCCCTCGTTGGCGCTGCTCTCGTTGGACAGGGCGACATACTTTCTCCCGGTCACGACGGCGGCGAGGTAGGACGAAAAAGCGACTATCGCCGAGAACGGGGTGTGTCCGTTGAGCCAGCCGTCTGCGTTGCGCCGGAGCAGCTCAGAGTCGATAGTGCGGGTGAAACCCACTATTCTGTCGTCGGTGTAGCCTGCGGTATGTGCGCAGTCGAGGGTAGTCTTGCGCGGGTTGAGAATGAAGCAGAGGTTATCGTCCTTCATTCCGCGGAGCAGTTCGAGGGTAACGATACTGTCCTTGCCGCCGCCGACGGGTATGACCGCACCTTTGCGGGTATCGGGGAATGGGTCGGTGAAGGCGGGAATGTCGGTGCTTTCACACTCGATGTTCATGAGGCTGTCGAAGTCCTCTGTGATACCGTTGCGGTAGAGGAACTCTCCGAGCCCGCCGCGGTAGAGCTTCTTCCACCAGCGTTTCTGTTCTTCCGTGAGCGCGCCGCAGAGCACCTTCACCGTTGGCGGGCAGGCGCACTTCCAGTAGCTCACGAGCTCGACCATTCCGATGCAGAAGACGATGTATCTCACGAGTGGGGTGTCGGGGAGAGTAAACCCGACGGTCTTCCACTCCGGGCAAAACTCGTACTGACCGATACTGAACCGGAAGGAAAATCCGGAGTCGGAGAGGGCATAGGAATGGTATATGAAGGTGGGGTAAGAGCTTCTGAGTTCGTTGAATTTATCCACTGTGTTCTCCTTATTACGGGACGATTTTCCCGAGAATAGCGAACATTTTATCGGCGTACTTCATCTGATTGGGGAGTTCGAAGGCGCGGCCTTTTGGGGTTGGGTCAACGGAGAAATTCACGTCCTTCTGCATCCCATTGTCGTCGATGAAGCTGAGCTCGGCGGCGTAAACGCCGCTGTTCTGGAGCTTATGGAGCTCGCCGAAGATGATCGTACTGAGGTTGTAGGTCTCGGTATAGCTTGTTGACTGGTCGAACCTGTACAGGAGCAGGCGACCCTTGCTTGTAATGGTGATGAATGCGTACTCGCTCGTGGAGTGAGTCATACGTTTGACGTTTTTCTTGACCATACCGAAGACGGGACAGATGATCTTTTCTTCGTCTTCTACAAGAGGTCTCAAACATTTCATCATCGTATCTTTGTTTACGTCCATTTCTTTGTAACTCCGTTTCAATTAATCGTTTACGGTAGTTTGACTCTACCGGTCTGATACAGATCTTACCTGATCATTCACACCGAAAATCCGCCGTCCACCGTAAGCACCTGACCTGTGGTGAACGCGTTTTCCTCGAAGAACCTTGCCGCGTGTGACACGTCTTCCGGCTTGCCGAGCTTCATGAGCGGGGTAGCGTCGATAAGCTCCTTAAGCTCGTCGTCGGTGAGGTGCGCGTTCATGGGGCTCTCGATGACACCCGGCGCTATGCAGTTCACTCTAATCCCCGAGGGTCCGAGCTCCTTGGCGAGCGCCTTGGTGAAGCCTATGATACCCGCCTTTGCGGCGGAGTAGGGTACCTCGCAGGAGGCTCCGCACACTCCCCACATGGAGGAGATATTCACGATGCACCCGCGGTGAGCCCTTACCATTCCGCGGGAAAGCTCGCGGGTGAGCCGGATAGTGCCGGTGAGGTCGGTCGCTATCATCTCGTCGAGCTCCGCGTCGGTAGTGTCGCCGAGCAGCTTTATCCGCGCTATCCCGGCATTGTTGATGAGCAGCGCGCAGGTGTCCGTGTACGGCGCGAGAGCCCCGAGTGTAGAGCTGTCCGCGAGCACAACACTCACCCCCACCGCGCCCGTTTCCGTGGAGAGCTTTTCCGCCGCAGCAGAGTTTTTCGAGTAGGTGAACACCACGCTGTAGTCCCGCGCGAACTCCCGGACGAGCGTAGAGCCGATAGCACCGGTGCCGCCGGTAATGACCGCTGTTTTCATTCTATTCCACCTGTATTGTATATATGCGTTATGACCGTTTCTGATTAAGTGTTCTTAGCCTCAACGACAGTCCCGTTCTCGTCCGCCGAGAGCCCGATACACGTCGGAGCGCTGTCAAGTCCGCTCACTATCAACTCCGCGATCTTGTCCTCGACTTCTTCTCTGATGACCCTCAGTATGTCGCGGCCGCCGTACTTCCCGCCGTGCGACTTGTGCGCAATGTACTTGTACGCGCTGTCGTCGATTTCGAGTGTGACCCCGTTCTCCGCAAGCGCCTTAACCGTGTCGTCAAGCTGCAGCCGCGCTATGTCTGCGTAGTTCTCCTCGGTCAGCGGCGAGAATACCACCACGTCGTCCACACGCCCTAAAAACTCCGGCCGCAAAAACTCTTTGAGAGCCTTCATTGCCTTCTCCTTCGACAAGTCACCGGCGGTCTTTCCGAAGCCCATTCCCGACTCTCCCGACGATGAGCCCGCGTTCGAGGTCATGCAGATTATCGTGTTTTCAAAGTTCACTTTCTTGCCGTGGGAGTCGCTTATCCTTCCCTCGTCAAGTATCTGTAACAGAATGTTCATTACGTCCGGGTGCGCCTTCTCGATCTCGTCGAAAAGTATCACGGAGTAGGGGCGGCGGCGTACCTTCTCGGTAAGCTGTCCCGCGTCGTCAAAGCCCACATATCCGGGCGGCGAGCCGATTATTTTCGACACACTGTGCTTCTCCATGTACTCCGACATATCAAGGCGGATAAGCGGTTCAACGCCGCTGAAAAGCTCCTCGGCGAGCACTTTTACAAGCTGGGTCTTTCCCACGCCGGTAGGTCCCACGAAGATGAATGACGCGGGTCTGCGCTTTGTGCGAAGGTTCACGCGGGAACGCTTTATCGCCTTCGCCACCTTCTCGCAGGCCTCGTTCTGTCCGATGATCTTCGAGCCGAAATACACGCCCGCCGCGGCGATCGCGTTCATTATGATGAGCTTGATTATGAACGCGATGATCCTGTCGCCTATCACCGTGTCCACGCCCAGCTTTATAAAGCCGTAGAGCCCGAAAAAGCCCGCGTACAGGGCAAAATACAGCTTG
>JAFZOA010000005.1 GCA_017550775.1 Ruminiclostridium sp.
CCATTGTTATCGTGTCGGTGATGAAGCCGATGAAGAGTATCAGAAGGTTTTCGATCAGTATGTAGTAATACTTTGCCTCAACCTGACCCTTCGCCCCGGTCGGTACGGACATGGCAAACGAGCATGCCGTCTTGCCCTCGTCCGTTCTGAAAAGCTCGCTCGTCGCCATAGCGGGAAGCATCGACCCGAGATAGTACAGTAAAGAGAATATCACCACAGCTTCATTGGCGCCTTCATCCAGAAACGGTTTTCCGCCCTGAAAGAAGCATACGAGCAGTATCACCGCGCAGCACAGCAGCTGTGTTACGAGAGAGAAAAGAAGCGAGGAACGGTTGACATAGAAGTTTTTGTATAATAACCCGGACATTACTTCTCCCTCCTTTTGTATAGTGCATACATCGCGGCAAAGCCTACACCGAGTATGCCGATGATGATAAGCGGCGTGAACGGGAAAATAGCTTCGCTGAACGCAGTAACGATTTCGAGCATGTCATCATCCGGCTTTCCGTGTCTGCCCATGCCGTTTATGAAAGCCGCCGTCCACACAGGAACCATTATTATGCCGACAAGCGCGAGAATTCCCTTTTCCATGCTGTGGAATATCATCGTGAATATCTGCGCGAGTACCGTGAATGCTGTGACAGCGGCTATCACCATAATGGATAATGCGTATTCACTGTAGGTCACGGGTTCGTTCTGCATCGCGCCGACTATGTTCATATAAACTACAGCGAGTAACACCGAAAACGTGATGTAACACGCGCTCATAAGCATTCTCACGAATGCGCGTTTAGCGGGGGTAACGGGCGTGCATCTTGCAAAGCGCTTCCACGAAGCAAGCTCGTCACGCCCCGTTATGTTCGCACCGGAAATGATGAACTGACTGCTCATGAAAATAGGGAACATCTTCATCATAAAAACTATCGACTGGTGTATGTGCGCAATGTTCGCCTCTGCAAGCTCGCGGGCTTCCTCTGTACTGGGGTCGCCGATAACGAGATCCAGTATCTTTCCGATGTTGCCATGCTCGAAGCTCAGAAGCACAAGCAGACAGAACACGGTGAATGCCGAGAAGAGTATCGCGCCCGCTCTGAACTCCTTTTTGTTGAGATAAAGCTCACGGTAGATAAGTCCCCCTAAGCTTCCTCTTTTAAGCTTCTCTCCCATTACGACCACTCCTTCTTTTCGCGGTTGACGTAGAACAGCATTATCTCTTCAAGCGTGGTCTTTTCTATCGTTGCGCCGGAGTATTTCTTCTCCGCGCCCGCTCTGTCCGCGGTCATGACATCCACGCCGAAATCGCTTGTTCTCGCGCTGACAAAGTCCTCCGGAGAGAGCTCCTTATAATCCGCTTTTGTGCATTTGATAAGTGCGTGGGTGTCGAGCACGTCGTCCTTGTAGCCGGTCAGGAGTATCTTTCCCTTGTCGATGAACGTAACACAGTCGGCTATCTTTTCGAGGTCGCTGGTGATGTGCGAGGACATGAGTATCGACTTGTCGCCGTTCATAAGATACTCGCGGAACATATCCAGTATCTCGTTTCTCACTACGGGGTCGAGACCTGTGGTCGCCTCGTCCATTATCAGCAGCTCGGCGTTGTGTGAGAGCGCAGTCGCTATCTGCATCTTCATCTTCATGCCCTTAGAGAACTTCCCGAGCTTCTTCTTCATGGGAAGCGAAAACCTGTCGCACAGCTCAAAGAACCGCTTCTCGTCCCACGCCCCGTAAAGCCCCGCAAACATCTTAGATAGTGCTGCTCCCGTGAAGCTGTCATGGAAGGGGAGCTCGTCGAACACCACTGCGATGCGCTCTTTGATGTCGTACTCGTTCTTTATGTGGTCGAGCCCGAGCAGCCTGATCTCTCCGCCGTCGGTCCTTATGATGTTGAGCAGAGCGCGTATCGTGGTAGTCTTGCCCGCGCCGTTCTGACCGATAAAGCCCATTATCGAGCCCTTCGGGACATTGAAGCTCACATTGTCGAGCGTGAAGCCGTCGTACTTCTTTGTAAGCCCCTTGATCTCAATTGCGTTTTCATAGTCATTCATTGTCGTCACCCTCATACATGATATCAAGCATTTCTTTCATCTCGTCAACGGTAAGTCCGCACAGCCTGGCTTTAGCGCAGGCTTTTCCGAGCATCTCCTCAATCTGACGCACTGTTTCCTCGCGCAGAAAGTCGGTATTCTGCTGTTTGACGAAGCAGCCCTTGCCGGCGTAATTCTCGATGTAGCCGTCGCGTTCGAGCTCCTCGTAAGCGCGTTTTGTGGTTATGACGCTTATGCGGAGCTGTGCTGCGAGAGTACGCATTGACGGAAGGGCGTCCCCAGCCGAGAGCGTACCGCCGACTATCTGAGCCTTCACCTGTGAGACTATCTGCTGATAGATAGGCTCGTCGGACGAGTTTTTCAGGATTATATCCATGATTACCTCCGAATATTGTATATATACATTATACACAGTATAACACAGATATACACAGTTGTCAATAGGATAATAAAAAAATATTTTCATATAAAACTGTAGCAAACAAAAAACTCTCCCCAGACGGGGAGAGTAACATCTGCTATTTCACAAAGTCTATTACAGGGTAAGTTCCTACTATGAAACCATCGACATCGACACCGGCGCGTCCTGCCCAGAACCTGTCGTCTGCCGAAGCAGGCCACTCACCGTTCCACGGTGAAAATTCAGCCAACCGCGGCGGGTCGTCCGTACGGCCGTGTACAAGAATAGGTCTTGCCTGTTTACGTCCTTTTATAAGAGCAGCGGCTTTACCGCTGTAGTTGGTCTGCGGCCATACATAGTTACAGTCCGGTATAAACACAACGCCTCTGCATACACCGTCATTGAAGAACGCCATTATGAAGCCGGTACGGAGATCTTTACAGCAGTCGGAGACCGAACGGCACAGAGCTAACTGATGATTTGGATTGTTCCTTGTGATCGAATCGTCAAGAACTCCGATCGCGTTGTTTTTCCACCAGTTCTCGTGGTCATTGAAGGTAAGAGAACCGTTACCGTCGTTTTTTCCTTTGACCTTACATTCAGTTTTTACGAGCCATTGTCCTTTATCGACCATGAAAATGATCTGACAGTTGATATCCCGTCCTCTTTTCATACCGGTGCCTGCAATGCTCATTTCGAGCATGAAGGACTCAATGTTCTTTCGTATTGACGAAGCGGTTGCGTTGGCCGAGGTTATCTTTGCACCGACATAGAAGTACATGATTGACGGAATGAGTATCGCGGAAAGTACACCAATAATTGCAATAACGACAATAAGTTCTATGAGCGTAAATGCTTTTTTTCTTTTTAACTTGTATAAATATTTAAGCATATCGCTCACCCCCCTTTTTTATTTCTGTTTTACACATTATAATTATTCTTCTATATTTTCTCAATTATATTATAGCCCTTTTTTACATCATTGTCAATATATGTAATGTCAATTCCATATTTTACACAAATTTTATATAATGTATTATAATTTTTTAACATCATTTCTTTACAGAATAGCTGTTTCACATTGAAATAAGCATTTTAGGGCTTGCCGGTCATATTATACGGGCAGAAAACACATATTGTTAAAATATACAAAAAATATTGACATATCGAATCAAAAGTGCTATAATTGAATAGCATATTAAACCGAAAGGACGTAACCCCATGGAAAAAAATATTCCCTACAAAACCTACCTTGAAGAAAATGAGATGCCGAAACAGTGGTACAATGTCCGCGCCGACATGAAGAACAAGCCCGCACCTCTGCTCAACCCCGGCACTCATCAGCCCATGACCGCGGAGGAACTGTCCGGTGTGTTCTGTAAGGAGCTTGTAGCTCAGGAGCTCGACAATGACACTCGCTTCATCGACATTCCGCAGGAGATACTCGACTTCTACAAGATGTATCGTCCGTCTCCGCTGGTAAGAGCCTACTGTCTCGAAAAAGCCCTTGACACACCCGCAAAGATCTACTACAAGTTTGAGGGTAACAACACCTCCGGAAGTCACAAGCTCAACAGTGCTATCGCTCAGGCCTACTATGCCAAGAACCAGGGTCTCAAGGGTGTTACCACAGAGACCGGCGCAGGACAGTGGGGAACCGCTCTCTCCATGGCGTGCGCGTACCTCGGACTCGACTGTAAGGTGTTCATGGTAAAGGTTTCTTATGAGCAGAAGCCCTTCCGCCGCGAAGTAATGCGCACATACGGCGCATCCGTAACTCCTTCGCCCTCCGAGACCACAGAGATCGGCAAGAAGATACTCGCCGCTCACCCCGGAACGACCGGAAGCCTCGGCTGCGCTATTTCGGAAGCAGTTGAAGTTGCTACCCATACCGAGGGCTACCGCTATGTTCTCGGCTCTGTACTCAATCAGGTGCTCCTGCACCAGTCGATAATCGGTCTCGAAAGCAAGGCGGCGTTCGACAAGATCGGCGAAAAGCCCGACATCATCATCGGCTGCGCCGGCGGCGGCTCCAACCTCGGCGGACTTATTGCTCCGTTCATGGGTCAGAAGCTCCGCGGAGAAGCAGATTACAGGATCGTTGCTGTCGAGCCGGCAAGCTGTCCGAGCTTCACACGCGGTAAGTACGCATACGACTTCTGTGACACCGGTATGGTATGCCCGCTCGCAAAGATGTACACTCTCGGAAGCAACTTCATTCCGTCCGCAAACCACGCAGGAGGTCTGCGCTACCACGGTATGAGCAGCACGCTTTCTCAGCTCTACGATGACAAGCTCATGGAAGCTGTGTCCGTTGAGCAGACAGCTGTATTTGAGGCTGCGCAGAAGTTTGCACGTATCGAGGGTATCCTTCCCGCCCCGGAGAGCAGCCACGCGATCAGAGTTGCGATAGACGAGGCTCTGAAGTGCAAGGAGACCGGCGAAGCAAAGACAATTCTGTTCGGTCTGACCGGCACCGGTTACTTCGATATGGTTGCTTATCAGAAGTACAACGACGGCGAAATGACCGACTATATCCCGACAGACGAAGAGCTCGAAAAGAGCTTTGCAAGCCTTCCCAAGGTTGACTGAACTGTATAGCAAAATGCCCGCGGTTTTACGCCGTGGGCATTTTTGTATTTGTCATTGTTTTCTCGCAAGGAAATAATCGTCGTCGCGCGTGTAGTACGGACATGAATTTCTACCCTCGGACATAAGCCTGCAATACTCGTCCTCGTCCATATTCACCGCGCAGACGTACCCGCCGTACTCGTCGTCGTACACGTTGTTTGCACAGCTGTCACAGGATATCTCAGCCATTGTTCTCACTCACCGCCTCCGCACATTTTATACCGTCCACCGCCGCAGATACGATACCGCCTGCATAGCCCGCGCCTTCGCCGCATGGGTACAGTCCCCGCAGCGAGACCGACTGCATATCCTCTCCGCGGATCAACCGGACGGGTGAGGAGCTTCTGGTCTCCGGCGCGGTAATTACAGCCTCCGGGTCGGCAAAAAAGTCCGCCTTGCGTGCGAGCAGGGGAAGCCCGGCTTTCAGCGTCCCGGTGATGTACTCCGGGAACAGCCCGGATATGTCTGAAAGTCTTACTCCCGGAATGTAGCTCGGCTTGACCTTCCCGAAGCCGGTGGGGATCCTGTTTTTCAGGAAGTCTCCGACGAGCGTTACAGGTGCCGAGTAGCTGCTCCCGCCGAGCAAAAACGCCGCGCGTTCGGTTTCGCGCTGTAAGTTCATTCCGGCGAGAGGGTCGTCTCCGGGAAGGTCATTAGGCGTTACGTTCACCAGCAGCGCGGAGTTGGAGTTTTCCGCGTTACGCGCGTGACAGCTCATTCCGTTGGTCACCACGGTCTCATATTCCGATGCCGCCGCCATTACATACCCGCCCGGACACATACAGAACGTGTACAGGCTGCGTCCGTCGGGGAGATGTACCGCATACTTGTACTCTGCGGGCGGGAGAGCCGGGTGTCCCGCAAAGCTACCGTAAAGGCTGCGGTCAACGTCGGCTTGCAGATGCTCTATACGCACGCCCATTGCGAAGATCTTTCGCTCCATTGCGATACCCTCGCCGCACAGATACCCGAAGGTGTCGCGGGCGCTGTGTCCGATAGCGAGGATAACGCGGTCGGTAACAAGCTCGTGCTCGGTGCCGTCCTTCTCGTACACCGCACCGCTCACAGCTCCGTCCTTGGTGTGAAGCCCGGTGAGCTTTGCACCGAACAGTACCTCTCCGCCGAGCCGTATCACCTCACCGCGCAGGTTCTTTACTACGCCGCGCAGAATGTCCGTGCCGATGTGCGGCTTTGCGTTGTACAGTATCTCGTCCGGTGCACCGAAACGTACCAGCTCCCGGAAGATGTGTCTTATACGCGGATCGCGGATGCCGGTGGTGAGCTTGCCGTCGGAGAATGTCCCAGCGCCGCCCTCGCCGAACTGCACATTCGTCTGCTCCGACAGCACACCGTTCACGCGGAAGTCCTCCACCGCACCGGTGCGCGTGTCCACGTCCGCGCCGCGCTCCAGCACCACAGGTCTCAGACCGCACTGTGCGAGGTACAGCGCCGCGAACATACCCGCGGGTCCGAAACCTACCACTACCGGGCGGTGTACGCGCGGGGACAGGTGCGGGACAGGGTAGGGCGCGTCGTTTACGCGGCTCACCTTGTTCGGCTGGAATTTCCCGAGTACCGCGTCCTCGTCCTTCAAGGTAAGCTCTGCGGACACGGTGAAGTGTACGTCGGACTTTCTGCGCGCATCGACGGATCTTTTCGCGAGTTTAAGCTCCGTTATATCCGACGGCTTAACGCCGAGCTCCTTTGCAGTCTTGTTTTTAAGCTGCTCGTCCGTGAAGCCGAGCGGCATATAAATGTCATTTACTCTGATCATATCAGTCTCTCTTGAAAAGGTCCGAGGCTGCGTACTGTCCCGCGAGCACTCCGGACGAGAACGCGAAGTCGAGGTTGTAACCGCCGCAGTCGCCGCAGATATCAAGTATCTCTCCGCACGCGTACATTCCGGGGTACTTTGTAAGCTCGTACCGCATTGTAAGCTGTATTTGCAGGAATTCGTCCCGGAACGATATCCCGCCGCCGGTCACCTGCGAGCGCTCAAAACCGGCTGTCCCGGTCACCGGAAACGACAGCGACTTTATCGTGTCCGCAACACGCCCGAAGTCTCTTATGTCTCGGGTGCGTTCGGGGAGCTTTCCGAGTGCGCGTTTCAGGATATACGCCCCCATCGGACGGGTGAAAATGCCGCTCAGCCAGTCCTCTGGTGCCGCATCCGCGCGTATTGTCTTTGTTTCGTTCAGAAGTACGGTCACTTCCTCGCGGGTCATATCCGGGAGAAGGTCGAGCCGCAGCTCTGCTCCTCTCTGACCCGATTATCA
>JAFZOA010000382.1 GCA_017550775.1 Ruminiclostridium sp.
ACGGTTCCTTGTCTTTCGCGGAGAGCAGGGAGACCATGGTAGTCTCGCCCGGCTCGATGTAGTCGTTGTGAACGAAGTCCATGAGCTGAGAGATCATCTGCTTGCCGATGCCCTGTCTCTGGTAGTCGGGGTGAACTATTACGTCCACCACAAGCAGGTGATACCCGCCGTCGCCCACCGCACGCGCCATTGACACAGCCTTGCCGGTCTCGCTGTCACGTCCGACGGTGATGAAAATGGACTTCGGGATACTCTTTATGAACTGGCGCTCCGAGACCTGATACCAGTCAACGAGGCTGCGCAGGTAGTTGTATTCTTCGAGGGAGATAGTTTTGTCAAATACGATCATAGTCTTTCACGCACATATCCGATCTGTCTTGTTACGCTCTCCGGAGCGGGTCCGCCATAGGAGGTACGGCACTTGACGCAGTGTTCAAGGCTTATCGCTTCGTAGAGGTCGTCGCCGAACAGCTCGCTTTTTTCCCTGTAGCAGTCCAGCGGGAGCTCTTCGAGAGTGGTATTCTTCTCGATGCACTCCGCCACAAGTCCGCCGGTGATCTTGTACGCGTCGCGGAAGGGCATACCCTTCTTCACGAGGTAGTCCGCGCAGTCGGTAGCGTTGATAAAGCCCTTTGCCGCCGCACGGCGCATATTGTCTTTGAGGACGGTCATGGTCGCGAGCATGGGGGTGAAGGTGGAAATGCACAACTTCACGTTGTCCACCGCGTCAAAGATCGCCTCTTTGTCCTCCTGCATATCCTTGTTGTAGGCGAGGGGCAAGCCCTTCATCATCGCGAGCAGGGTCATGTTGTCGCCGAACACGCGTGCAGCCTTGCCGCGGACGAGCTCCGCCACATCGGGGTTTTTCTTCTGGGGCATTATGCTTGAACCGGTTGCGAAAGCGTCGTCAAGCTCGATGAACTTGAACTCCCAGCTGCACCAGAGTATTATTTCCTCGGAAAAGCGCGAGAGGTGCATCATTATGGTGGATATCGCGCTTGCGAGCTCAATGCAGAAGTCGCGGTCTGAAACGCCGTCGAGGGAGTTTATCATCGGTTCGGAGAAGCCGAGCAGCTTTGTGGTTAGGAAGCGGTCGATAGGGTAGGTCGTCCCGGCGAGAGCTCCGCTACCGAGCGGGTTCACGTTCATGCGTTTTAGCGTGTCGTCAAGTCTTCCCATGTCCCGGAGCAGCATCTGTGCATACGCCATCAGATGATGTCCGAAGGTAATGGGCTGAGCGCGCTGTAAGTGAGTGTAGCCGGGCATTATGGTATCGGTGCTCTTCTCCGCAAGGTCGCATATCGCGGTGATGAGCCCTTTCAGCAGAGCTTTGATGTTCCCGATTTCTTCCCGTAGGTACAGCCTGACATCCACAGCCACCTGATCGTTGCGGGAGCGCGATGTATGCAGCCGTTTTCCTGTATCGCCGAGTCGTTTCGTAAGTTCGGCTTCTATGAACATATGGATATCCTCCGCGTTCATATCGAGTTCGAGCTTGCCTACCTCGATATCCGCGAGAATGCCTTCAAGTCCCGCGACAATCGCCTTGCTGTCGGCTTTGGAGATGATACCCGCCTCGCCGAGCATGGTCGCGTGCGCGATACTTCCCGCAATATCGTTTCTGTACATACGCCCGTCAAATGAGATCGACGAGTTGAATGCGTTAACACCGCTGTCGGTCTCCTTCGAGAACCGTCCTGCCCACATCTTGTCCATATTGATCGTTTCCTTTGTAAAAAATAATAGTCAGTCTAAAAAGACAAGGGATATATACGGCTTTGTGAGCCGTATATATCTCGTTGTTCATATCTTTGCGTTTTGTGCAAAACTTACTTATTTCTGCTTTCGTCGAGCAGCGCCTTTACCTTGATCGGAAGTCCGAACAGGTTGATGAAGCCGGCGCTGTCCTTCTGGTCGTAAACGTCGTCCTCGCCGAAGGAAGCGAAGTCTTCGCTGTACAGGGTGTAGGGAGAAGTTACGCCCGCGTTGATGATGTTACCCTTGTAGAGCTTGAGCTTTACTTCGCCGGTGCAGGTCTCCTGGGTCTTGTCAACGAAAGCGTCCATAGCCTCTCTGAGAGGAGTGAACCACTGTCCGTTGTACACGAGGTCTGCGTACTTCTGAGCAAGACCCGCCTTGTAGTGCTGAGTTTCCTTGTCGAGGCAGATCGTTTCGAGGACCTCATGTGCGTGGTAGAGGATAGTACCGCCGGGAGTCTCGTACACGCCTCTCGACTTCATGCCGACAAGTCTGTTCTCGACCACGTCGAAGAGACCGATACCGTTCTCGCCGCCGATCTTGTTGAGCTTCTTGATGAGGGTAACGCCGTCGAGCTTTTCGCCGTCGAGAGCCACCGGAATGCCCTTCTCAAAGGAAATGGTGACGTAGGTGGGCTTGTCGGGAGCCTGCTCGGGGGAAACGCCGAGTTCGAGGAAGCCGGGCTTGTTGTACTGCGGCTCGTTAGCCGGGTCTTCGAGGTCGAGACCCTCATGAGAGAGGTGCCAGAGGTTCATGTCCTTGGAGTAGTTGGTCTCACGGGTGATCTTGATCGGAACGTTGTGAGCCTCTGCGTAGTCGATCTCCTGATCTCTCGACTTGATATCCCATATTCTCCAGGGAGCGATTATTTTGAGGTTGGGAGCGAGAGCCTTGATAGTGAGCTCGAAGCGCACCTGGTCGTTGCCCTTGCCGGTGCAGCCGTGGCAGATAGCGTCCGCGTTCTCCTTCTTTGCGATCTCAACGAGTCTCTTTGCGATAGGAGGACGAGCGAAGGATGTGCCGAGGAGATAGCCCTCGTACTTTGCGCCTGCTTTGAGTGTGGGGAAGATGAAGTCGTTGACGAACTCTTCCTGGATATCTTCTATGTAGAGCTTGGATGCGCCGGTCTTCTTTGCGCGCTCTTCAAGACCCACGATCTCGGAGTCCTGACCAACGTTGCCTGCGACGCAGATGACCTCGCAGCCGGGGTAGTTTTCCTTCAGCCACGGAATGATGATCGAGGTATCAAGACCGCCGGAATATGCGAGAACTATCTTTTTGATTTCGTTTGCCATTTTTGTTTTCTCCTTTGCAGCGAATAAAATAATTGATATATATAATTATACACGAAATATTCATAATGTCAAGCATTTTTATGCGTATAAATGCATATTATACTGCATAAAATGAATATTATATGTATATTATGAATTTTTGAAACCTATTCATAGTTTATATAAATATAGTACAGCAGAAAAAACTGTCTAATGTGCCGAATTTTCGGCTCACAGGAAAATTTTGTTCACGCGTCCTTGACAAAACGAATGTTCTTATGTATAATGTTATTGTGAACGAAAACATGAACAGCACAACGCCGTTCGTACTGTGTCGGAAAATGTAAACGGAAGGGATCTTGAAATGCTTTTAGGAGAGAAACTTGAGATACTTATCGAGCGCCGCAATATGAGCAAGACTGAGTTCGCCGAAAGCGTCGGTATTACATACAGAGGTCTTGCCAATTATCTTAACGGCTCCAGAAAGCCCAAAAAGGACGTACTCGAGAAGATATGCGAGAAACTGCAGGTAACGCCCGAGTTTATAACGGACGATACCAAAAGCCTGATCCTCGACAGCAAGGAGCGCTTCGTCTTCAACTCAAAATCCGACTCTTCCTCTATCCGTGAGGCAGCGGATTATCTTGAGAAAGGCAAGCAGATCTTTGAGAGCAGCAGCATCAGCAGCGATGATAAAAAAGCCTTGTTCTCATGCCTTACCGAGCTGTACTTCAAATCCGCAAAATCCGGGAACTGACACTCCGTTCCATTTGCGTGTGATTATGAACATTCTGAAAGGGAGTAGTTCCGGTGGATAAACAGAAGATCGAGCGCATAAACTACCTTGCGAGAAAGTCAAAGACCCAGCCGCTCTCCGATGAGGAAAAGGCAGAGCAGACAGAGCTTCGTAACGAATACCGGGCTTATATGCGCAACGGGTATATGTCCGAGTTTTCCAATACCTACATTGTTGATGAGAACGGGAACAAACGCCCGCTCATAAAGAAGCCTTGAAGCGGGACAGAATTTTCGGCTCTACCGGCTTCTGCTGCGTGCTCGACAGCAATATGAGCGTGATCTGGTGCAATAACAGACAGCTTTTCCGGAAGCTTCTCGCTTCAAAGGAGCTTACCGTCGCGTTCACAAAAGCCTGTGAGGAGCACAGTATCTTCGAGCATTACAGCACCTATGAGAGCGTAAAATACAGGACGGTGTTCATACCCGTCCCCGATAAGCGTTATGTCGCCGTCGCGTACCCGGAAGACCGCTATGTGAAAAGCGTGTATTCACAGATGTACCGGCGGATATTCAATGTCATCGGGAATTCAAACCGCTGTATGTCCGCCTTGCTGGAGTCGAAGGATATGCTGTCGGAATGTGATGTTCCGGAGAACATTCACAGTCTGATCGACGACGCGCTCGGGTACACCGAGACCGTACTCAGCGAATCGGCCGCTATTTCGGAACTGTTCGACTGTGACCATAACTGTGAGTATGTGAACATTGTCCGTCGTCTCGATTCAACTTTTCAGGTTATCCGAAAGTATGAAAGGATACATGACCGTAGGATCGGGTTCGTTATCGGGCTTAAACATACGGTCGCGCGGATAAATTATCTGATACTTGAGTGTGTGCTGTTTGAAACGGCACGCCTTATCTATAAATGTCTGCCGAGGGGCGGGAATACCGTTATGAAGATCGGTGAGACGGAGAACGGGTCACTTTCCTTTGTGGCGGATATATTGCTTTCGGAGGGAGCTGATCGTTCATTCGCGGATGCGGAGATACGAAATATCCTGTGCGCGGTTGAGCTTATCGGCGGGAAAGCTTCGTTCACATTCGGTGAACATACTCTCGCTTTCAGTGCAGAGATATTTGCCGCTCTTTCCGATAATACCGGAAAGCTTCTGAGACAGACGGAGCAGGAGGGTGAACAGCGCACGGGATACGAAAGCTTACTTCCCCGTGAGTATGACAATGCCGAGCTTATGTTCTGTGACGAATGTGAGCCTTACGCCGCCGATCTGAGCAGCGTGCTCGCGGAGCTGATACTCGCGTAGACGGACTGACCGGTGATCTGCTGATACCCGAAAAAATATTTTATGATACCTGAAAACTGTAGGCTAATTTGATAGACGAACAAAAAATAATTCTCAATTTTTAATTTTTGTAACATTTTTATCACAAAACTATCACATTGACGGGTTATAATATGTAACAGTCAAGGGGGTCACCCCAAGACTATGATTAATGATGAGTTAATCATAATTTCCTCTCCCAACATTTCATTGTTAATTATTTGATTTGATGTTTCCCGGTATGGGATCCCGTTCAGTACAGAACATTGGTTCTCTACTGGACATTTTTTTTAACACCGGCTATCATGCCGGCGCGGAACGGAGGTTTTTATATGTACAAAATTCTTATCGCGGACGACGAGCAGAACATCAGAGAGGTGATACGGGAGTACGCCGAGTTCGAAGGTCACATCGTCAAGGAAGCTGTTGACGGTATGCAGGCCGTGGAAATGGCGAAGAACGAAGACTTCGACATCATCATTCTCGACGTGATGATGCCAAAACTCGACGGCTTCTCCGCCTGCAAGGAGATCCGCAAGGTAAAGAACGTTCCCGTGCTGATGCTTTCGGCGAGAGGCGAGGAGTACGACAAGCTGTTCGGCTTCGAGATCGGGGCGGACGATTATGTGGTAAAGCCGTTCTCACCGAAGGAGGTCCTCGCCCGCGTGAATGCGATCATCAAACGCAACAAGCCCGCCGAGTCGGGCAAATCCGCCGAGATCGTGCGCTTTGAGGGGCTGGAGATAAACTTTACCGCAAGAAGCGTTTACATCGACGGGGAAAAGGCTACCCTCACCCCGAAGGAGTACGACCTGCTGTTCTTCCTCGTGAGAAACAAGAATATCGCCCTTACCCGCGACAAGCTGCTGTCGGAGGTCTGGGGGTATGACTTCTTCGGCGACGACAGAACGATAGACACCCATATAAAGATGCTCCGCAACAACCTCGGCGAATATCGCAAGTTCATTGTGACGCTCAGAGGCATGGGCTATAAGTTTGAGGTATGATAAACAACTGCGATAATACAAAGAAGGATGTTTTGCGACACAGCATACGTTTCAAGATCTGGCGGAGCTTCTTTCTGTTCACGGTCGCGATCCTAACGTTCCTGTTCATTTCCCAGGTAGTGCTGATGCCCGCGATATACCAGCTCATCAAGACGCAGGAGTGCATCTCCACCGCGTTCGAGATCAAGAACGCCTGGAACACCGACTACCTCAACACCGTCATCGACGAGAACGCAAAAAACAAGCAGCTCGGCATTCTTATCCACTTTCCCACCTCCTCGATAGGCGGGCTTCCGTTCACCTATTCCCGGGATACCACAGGCTCGTCGGTCTCGATAGACAGGCGTGTGAGCGACGAAATGGTGGAGGAGCTTCGCAACTCAAAGACCGGTATGCTGTTCTTTCCGGTAAAGGACGATACAAAGCAGTCCTTTCTGCTCGCGACTTACGTCGGAACGTCGGAGGAGCCGAGCGGCTACATCTTCATCTATGCTTTCCTTGAACCTACCGGCACCACGACGCAGATACTCGCGAACATCTTCCTGATGTCCTCGCTGGCAATTTTCCTGCTGTCGCTGATCGTGTCGCTGATAATCTCGTCCAGCATTTCAAAGCCGATACGCAGGATATCCGGCTCCGCACATAAGCTCATCACCGGCGAGTTTGACGTTCAGGCGTCGCCCCATGACTACAGCGAGATCGTCGTGCTCACGGACAACCTGAACAAGGCCTCCGCGGAGATAAGCAAGACCGAGAAGCTGAGAAAAGACCTGCTCGCGAACGTTTCCCACGACCTGCGTACGCCCCTCACCATGATTAAGGCGTATGCGGAGATGATACGCGATCTTTCGGGCAACAATCCCGAGAAGCGCGAAAAGCACCTCGGGGTCATAATCGACGAGTCCGACCGGCTCAACCTGCTTGTGAACGACATTCTCAACCTGTCGAAGCTACAGAGCGGAGCTATGGAAATGGATCGGCGCGTGATAGATTTCAGTGCGCTGATAAAAGACATCGTTTCC
>JAFZOA010000383.1 GCA_017550775.1 Ruminiclostridium sp.
ATTATTCTTCTGCCGAAAGCACTCCTGCTATACAAGGAGAACGGCATAAGCCTGACAAAGGAAATAGCGGCAAAAGAAACACTCGGGAAGGATATTGCACTCGGGATCGTTCTTGCAGTCATATCTTCTGTTGTCAGTCTGCTTTCGCTACTTGTCAATAAAGGAAGAACGGAGCTTGCGTTCGGGGGCTGGAGCAGCTTGTCCGTCGGTGAGATAATTCTTATGATAATCTCACTCGGTTTCGTAAGCGGTATCTGCAAGGAGATATATTTCAGAGGATTTGCGAAGCGTTTCTGCGGCGAGGTATTCGGAGAAACGGCAGCACTGCTACTGTTCAATGTCCTTTTCGGAATGCTTGACTGGTTCAATATGGGACATTCCTTCCTTGTGGGGCTGCTCTGGATATGGGGATACAAGAAGAGCGGCAAGCTCATCGTACCGATGATAGCGCACGGCGGTATGAATCTTATTTCGGTAGCATTTTATATTCTCACATCATAAGAGGTATTTATGAATAAGCAGATAATTATTGAACAGCTTGCAGCATTTGCAGAAACATATAAGCTCGGGCTGGACAACGATACTCTCGAACGGACAGTAATGCTCTCGACATTCCGCATCGCCGAAAAAGGTACGCTTCTGAGAAGTATCGGGGACAGCACCGATACTGCGGCATTGGTGCTTGACGGAATGGCAAGATGCTACTACATCGACGGCGACGGTAATGACATTACCCGCGGCTTTTCCGTAAAAGGAACACTATGTATGGACGACGGAATGTTCGGCTACAGTGAAAGCCTTACCGAATGGGAAACTCTCACCGACACTACGCTTATGATCTTTAAAGTCGGCGAGATAAAAACGCTCATCAATGAGAACGATGCGTTAAAGAAAACATATATACAGCTTCTTGAAAATGCCTTGAAATATAAGATATACCGGGAAAACGGTTTTCTTGTGGAGAATGCGTCCGAAAGATACATTCATTTCAGAAAAATGTTTCCGGAAATATGTCAGACTGTGAAACAGCAGTATATAGCAACATATCTCGGTATTGCTCCCGAATCTCTGAGCCGTATCAAGAAAAGTCTTAAGGAAGAATAAACGGAATTATTAGCGTGGCGAACTATATCATAATAATTGTCGGATTCAAACTGAGGAATATTAACAAATTATCGATCACAGCAAAACCTTTGGAACAGTTCCGAAGATACTCCGACATTCTTCCGTATTACCGGAATGTGATAAAGGAGGGCATAAGATATGCAGGCTGATGATATAAAGGCTCTTTCGGATGTTCGCCTCGGTCACGCGCTCGAATGTCTCGACACCGCGCAGAAGGTAATGGGGCTCGGTGATTATAAATGCGCTGCGAACAGATCATACTATGCTGTATTTCATGCTATGAGAGCTGTCCTTGTTTATGATAACATAGATGCCAAGAAGCACAGTAGCATTATTTCCGAATTCAGACGCTTGTACATCGAGACTGGTGTATTTGACAAGGAAATGTC
Organism: Ruminiclostridium sp.; assembly: GCA_017550775.1. The sequence continues at coordinate 1,515 of JAFZOA010000383.1, forward strand.
GGATACTATAACCAATCTGTTCGATATACGAACCGACAGCGACTATGATGACTTCTTCATCATCTCCAAAGAAGAAGTCGAGAAGCAGGTTGCATTTGCTGGGAAGTTTGTTGCAAAAGTGAAGGAATATCTTGAAACAAAAAGTAAATCCAGATAATAAAAAGTGAGCAAGCGTTATACTTACTCACTAATATTCTACAGAAAATGCCTGAATTGTGGTCTTTATTTGGTCTTTGTTTTTAATAAAAATGACTTTTAATTACATCAAATCAAAAAACAGTCATATTGCTAAACCCGCATTATATAAGGGGTTGCAACAATGGGCTCGAGGCAGGTTTAACATAAAGGCTTAGTTCAAGTCCCGTCACTCAGACCATATTTCGAGTCCGTGAAGTCGCTTGTAGAGCGACTTCACGGATTTTCTTTTTCTGAAATTCGGAGCTTGTCCGTTATTTGACCGTTATTGTCCGTTGCCCTTTTGGGGAAGTGCTTTTACTAACTTGCTATATCCTGCAAGCCACCGGCGTCGGTATCGGATTTCTTCTTCTTTGAGAAGTCAAGTACAGCGGCGATAGCTTCACTCGCACGGGCGTTCGCATCCTGAAAGGCATGCAGATATATTGAACTCGTGGTTGTGATCGCGCTGTGCCCTAACGCACTTGAAACTGCGGCAATGTCCACATTGGCATGGATAAGCGAGCTCGCGAAGAAGTGACGTATGCTATGTAATCCGTGGAACGGCATATCGTGTTTCTTACAGAACCGTTCGAGCCAAAGATACGGCATACCGCAGAAAAGCGGTTCTCCGTTATCCTTGATGAACAGTCGATCGGTGTTTACCCATTTATCACCCATAAGATCTGCTTGTCGCTCCTGATCTGCCTTCAACTCTTTGAGCAGGTTCATCACCACATCCGGGAACTTCAAAGTACGTTGGGACTTGTGCGTCTTGGTGGTATCGGTATAGTAGCCATTCGTCTTAGTGTAGTTTGAGGTGCGGCGTACACTTATAACGTTATCGTTAAAGTTGACATCCTTCCATTCAAGCCCCATCATCTCGCCCCGGCGGAAACCACTGTACACTGCAAGAATCATAAATGCGCGATACTTCAATGGCGCGTCCTCTTCCAGAAGCTCAAACAGCCGTTCAACTTCCTCAATGGAGTATATTTCCTTTTCCTTGGGCTCGCCCTTTGGTATTGAGACGCGGCTGCAAGGATTATCCGAAACCATTGACATCTTCACGGCATAGCTGAAC
>JAFZOA010000384.1 GCA_017550775.1 Ruminiclostridium sp.
CGAGGCGGCTTTTGAGACGAACAAAGCGGCGTATGAAGCCGGTCTTGAGGAATACAACGTCGGAGCCGCCGCGCTTGAAGCGGGAAAGCAGGAGCTTGAACAGCGCCGTGCCGGTCTTGAAGCAGCGAAGGCACAGGCTGCGTCCGCGCTCGGAGTCCCGGAGCTCACTCCGGAGATCATGCAGATGTACGCGGCGGCAAGCCCCGATATCGCTCAGCTCTACGCGGGTCAGCAGCAGCTTGACGCGGCTGAGAGCGAGTTAGCCGTGAATGAAGCGCTGCTCGCGGCGACAAAGGCGCAGCTCGATGAAGCGCAGGAGCAGCTCACAGAGGGTGAGGCAAAGCTTGTGGCGGGCAGGAAGACTCTCGAAGAGAGCAAGGCACAGCTCGACGAAGCTGAGAAAACGCTTGCGAGCGGAAAAACGGAGATAGATAACGGCCGCGCGGAGATCGCGAAGGCGAAGGAGAAGACTGCGGACGGCAGAAAGCAGCTCGAAGACGCTAAGGCGGAGCTCGCGGACGGCAGGAAGCAGCTTGAAGACGGGAAAGCGGAGCTCGCGGACGGCAGGAAGCAGCTTGAAGACGGAAAAGCGGAGCTCGCGGACGGCTGGGAGCAGCTTGAAGACGCGAAGCGCAAGGTCGAGGACGGTAAGATCGAGCTTGCCGACGCGAAGCGCAAGGTCGCCGACGGGTGGCAGGAGCTTAACGACGGCAAAGCGGAGATAGAGGACGGCAGGGCCGAGATAGCCGACGCGAAGATAAAGCTTGAAGACGGCAAAAAGGAGCTTGCCGACAAGAAAGCCGAGGGCGCGGAGAAGAAAGCCGACGCAAAGGAGAAGCTTGCGGACGCGCGCGAGGATATAGACGGGCTTTCCGAGCCGAAATGGTATGTGTTCACCCGCGACGGTAACGCGGGCTATACCGAGTACGGCGAGAATGCCGACAGAATAAACAACATCGCGGGAGTGTTCCCCGTGTTCTTCATAATCGTGGCGATGCTTGTGTGCCTTACCACCATGTCCCGCATGATCGAGGAACAGCGTGTCGTGATCGGCACCTTCAAAGCTCTCGGCTACGGCAACGGGAGCATAATGTCCCGGTATATGATCTACGCGGTATCGGCGACCGTGCTGGGCTCGGTGTTCGGCTGCGGGGTGGGAATGTACCTGTTCCCGTACGTCATCATGTATGCGTACGGCATGATGTACGACATTCCGGAAATGTCGATCACGATAGACTTTGAGACCGCGATCATCGCCAGCGTCGTGTTCACGGCGGCTATCGTGTTCGTGGTTTTCGCGACGGCGCGTTCCTCGCTTGCGGAGCAGGCGGCGCAGCTCATGCGACCGAAAACGCCGAAGAACGGCAAGCGCATACTGCTCGAATACGTTACCCCGATCTGGAACCGTTTCGGGTTCAGCGGCAAGGTCACCGCGCGCAATCTGTTCCGCTATAAGCGCAAGATGCTCATGACAGTGATAGGCATTTCGGGCTGTACGGCGCTGCTGCTTACGGGACTTGCGCTGTTCGACTCGATAAACGACATCATAGCTAAGCAGTTTGACGACATTCAGGACTATCAGGGCATCTACGCCTATGACCGTGAGGAGCACCCGGAGGCTGCGGACATAGCGGCTGCGATCATAACCGATAACGGCGGCGAGAGCATAAGGGTATTCCAGAAGTACCTGACGGTGAACGCGAACGGTAAGTCGGTGAACGCGTATATCGCGGTGCCCTCCGACCCGGCAAAGTTTCTGGAGTTCTTCGATCTGCGAAGCCGCACGACGGGGGAGAAGTACGCCCTTACCGACGACTCGGTGTATATGGACGAAAAATCCACGCTGCTGCTCGGCGGCATCGGCGCGGGAGATACCATAGAGATAGAAAAGAGCGAGACCGAGAAGTACAGCGTCACGCTGACCGCGCCGTTTGAGAACTATCCGAACCACTACATCTACATGACAGAAGCGGGGTACGAGCGGATATTCGGCGAGAAGCCGGAGTACAACGTGCTTTACTTCCGCCACGGGCTCGGAAGCGGCGATGCGCAGGACGCACTCGGTGAGAAGCTGCTTCGGGTCGAGGGAAGCCTGAGTGTGGTGTTCAACTCCGAGACCATGGTAACGTTCACCACCATGCTCGATGCGCTGAGCGATGTTATTATAGTAATAATAGCATCGGCGGGTTGCCTTGCATTTATCGTGCTGTATAATCTGACAAATATCAATATTACCGAACGTATAAGAGAGATAGCGACCCTTAAGGTGCTCGGGTTTTACGACGGAGAGGTGGACGGCTACATTTTTCGCGAGAACATCTTCCTTTCGCTGCTCGGGACAGGCGCGGGGCTTATACTCGGTATATTCCTTGCCCGGTTCGTTATCACCACCGCAGAGGTGGATATAGTGATGTTCGGGCGGAACATCTATCCTATGAGCTTTATCCTTGCGGCGGCGGCTACGATGCTGTTCTCGATGCTGGTCACGCTTGCTATGCACCGGCGGCTCAAAAAAGTCAACATGATAGAAGCTCTGAAGTCTGTCGAGTAGTGGGCAAGTGCTTTTATAAGCCGGTCTGACTGTATATTGAGCCAATTGTTAAAAAATGCACAATATATGCTGTCGGCAGCGGAGAAATTTGCAGGAAAATTTTTTGTTAAGGTGAAACTTTTTTACCGAAATCTCCTACTACTTATATGTAGGGGGTAAAAAGCGAGGTGAGCTTGTTGGGAAGCGATGCGCTTGATGCCTATTTCAATAAAGTCTACGGCGACACGTTCAAGGCGGTGTCCAGATTTGTTGTCAGCAAATGCGGCAGCGTCCAGGACTCCGAGGACATAGTCCAGAATATCTACACCCGCTTTTATCAGCGCATTGCCAAAAAGGGGTACGACGATATCGAGAACGCCGAGGCTTTCGTTATCAATATCGCGAAGTTCGAATGCCGCAACTACTTCGGCCTCGTCAAGAAGCACAGCGTAAGCACAAGCTTCTCCGAGTACACCGAAGAGCAAATGGTCGAGATCGAGAAGGAAATGTCCAAGGAGCAGAAAAACCTTGAGGATGTCCTTTGCAACGAGATACTCGCCAAGCAGATATTCGACGATATCGCGCGCGACGACCCCGTGGTCGGACGCATCTTCTACCTTCACTTCGTCTGCGATATGAAGCTCGATGAAGTCGCGAGAGAGCTCGACCTTACGCTCTCTTCCGTCAAGAACAAGCTCTACCGCACGATCGAAAGACAGAAGAAAAAGTTTGATATTTAGTCAAACCTTACTATATTATGAAAGGAGGATCAGCTTTATGAATACCAATGACTTTTATAAAGAATTGTTTGAGAAGTACGCTCTTGATGAAGAGAAGATCAGACGAAACGCTATAAAAGCAGCCAGAACACCCGCATGGCAGAGAGCGGTATCGGCACATTGGAAGTCGGCTGTGGGCGCCGCCGCTGCGGTTGCCGTAACCATCGGTGCAGTCGCGTACACGGTCGGAAACAATACCGGCTATGTTTCAATTGATTCCTCCGAATCCCTTCCCTCCGCACTCCAGAGAATACACGACGCGGAGCTCAATTACATCAACGCTGCCGTTGAGGACGAAAGCAAGACCAATTTCTACGTTACATTCCTCGATAAAGTCTGTTACAGGGATATGGCGGTATTACTTTCTGCTGTTCCGGACTCAGACGACATCGATATAGAATGTCTTTATCTTGATGATTCTACCGTTATTCGCGGTAAGGAAGATATCGAAGCGTATGCCGAGGCAAACGCCGAAGCATCCACTATCGCGGCCGTGAAGCTTTATGCGCCGCTCAGATGTTACAGAGACTTAACAGATCTGTCTAAGGTTTATATCGCGGAACTCGCTTCCGATGAAATAAACGACGACACGTTCTCTCCCATAGATTTCGACGATGAAGATCCGCTGTCCGATGCGTATGACTTCATCTCCACCACGGCTCTCCCCGAATCAACGACTACACCGTTCTCGTTCGAGACGACCACGGAGACCGAAAAGACCACGCTTTCCGCAACAGAAGCCGCGACCTCCGGCACAACTGTTGTTGTTACCGATGAGGATGCCGATACCACAGAGCCTCCCGCCGAGACAACGACCGCTGTCGAAGAGACTGACGATCCCGAGTACATCGAGACCGAGGACGAGGAGCCTGTTGAGACAGAAAGCACACCCGAGACCGAAGAACCCGAAGTCACCACAGTTTCGGTAACAAGCGAAGAGACTTATACAACGACCTCGGAAACCGCGGCAGAGACCACAGTTTCTGTGACCGAGATCTCCAACGCACCCGAGATCGGACTTCTTACCCAGATATATCAGCTCAATGTCGAGAACGCGCTCGAAACGCTTCTTGTGGGCGAACACGCTATTGTGCTCACGCGCGGCGAAGTGTATGTATACAGCATCGGCGGTGTGATAGAGATACCTCCGAGCGTATATGAGATCTCGTCCCCGAAGATCGCACACAGCGACAACAGCGCCGTTATCATAACCGGCTGCGGTGCAAGCGGACGCAGAAACACAGTAATGACTATCGACCTCATCTCCGGCGTAGTCGCGGTCAAGGACTGCGGTGAAAGCTTCGGTGAAGCCGAGATAGGCACCGTGCATTACAGCAGCTCAGATAACCGCTATATCCTCAAGGCTGTGTCCGATTCGACGACCTATCTGTACGAGCTCACAATTAACGGCGATATACAGCTCAGACCGCTTATCGAGATGTCCGGTGCGGTATCTCCCGCAGGCTGCAAGAACGGCAAGCTCTGGTTCACAGCAATGAACGGCGCTATGAAGTATACGCTGTACTCGTTCGACTGCAATAACGGTCAGCTCTTCTCCGAGGCGGACTTCGGAACAGTCTGCAAGGTACGCAGGAGCAAGACCTTTGAAAGCTTCTTCATAAACGCCTCCGATCCGGAGACAGATGAAGCGGTAACGTATGTATTCGATACGACCGCCGGTAAGCTCATACCGCTTGAGATCAACTGCGACGCTTCTATCGCAGTAAGCGGCGGTGTTATCTACATCGGCACCGACGGAAAGAACTACACGGTATCTACCGACGGCACGCTCACCGAAACGAGCGCATCCGTGAATTACACCTATAAGCCATACAGCTCCTACTCCGTGATCTCAGCGGACGCGAAGAAGGTCGTTATAGCCGAAAATAACGGTTGGAACTGATCGCGCCGATCGATGTAATCACGCGAACAAATTGCCCGCCTGCGAAGCATCGCAGGCGGGCTTATCCATTTTGTCATACAGTGCATTCCCGGCGCAAAACGCCCCGCACCACAGGTGCGGGGCGCCGGCTGTATTATAGGGTAAACGTTCCTCCGGTCTGCGCCTTGCGCCAGTCCACAAACTCCTCGTATGTGCCGATCTTGTCGCGGCATCCGGTCTCGGTTATCTCGATTATGCGGTTTGCGACGGTCTGCACTATCTCGTGGTCATGCGACGCGAACAGTACGACTCCCTTGAAGTCGCGCAGTCCGTTATTGACCGCGGTTATGCTTTCGAGGTCGAGGTGGTTGGTGGGGCGGTCAAGCACGAGCACGTTGGACTTGAACAGCATCATGCGCGAGAACATACATCTTACTTTCTCGCCGCCGGACAGCACGTTGACCGGCTTGAAGATGTCGTCGCCGGAGAACAGCATTCTTCCGAGGAAGCCGCGCAGATATGTCTCGGTCACGTCGTCGCTGTACTGGCGGATCCAGTCGAGTATGGACATATCGCAGCCCGCGAAGAAGTGGTCGGAGTCGATCGGGAAGTAGCTCGTCGTGATAGTGTTGCCCCACTTGTAAGTACCCTCGTCCGGCTCAAGCTCGCCCATAATGATGCGGAACAGCGTGGTTATCGCGATCTCGCTCTCGCCGAGGAACGCGATCTTGTCCTCGCGGCCTACAGTGAACGAGACATTGTCGAGCACCTTCACGCCGTCAACGGTCTTGGAGATGCCGCTGACCTGCAATATATCCTTGCCGGGCTCGCGCTCCATGTCAAAGCCGATGAACGGATAGCGGCGGCTCGACGCGGGCATTTCCTCCACGGTGAGCTTGTCGAGCAGCTTGCGGCGGGAAGTTGCCTGCTTGGACTTGGACTTGTTTGCGGAGAAGCGCTGAATGAAGGTCTGGAGCTCCTTGATCTTCTCCTCGTTCTTCTTGTTCTGCTGCTTAATCATGCGCTGGATGAGCTGTGAGGACTCGTACCAGAACTCATAGTTGCCGACGTACATCTTTATCTTGCCGTAGTCTATATCCACGGTATGGGTGCAGACATTGTTGAGGAAGTGGCGGTCATGCGAAACGACGATGACGGTGCCGAAGTACTCCGCGAGGAAGTCTTCGAGCCATGCCACAGCGTCAATGTCAAGGTGGTTAGTGGGCTCGTCCATGAGGATGATATCGGGGTTTCCGAAGAGCGCCTGTGCGAGCAGCACCTTTACCTTCTCGTTACCGGCGAGACTCGACATCTGGGAGTACATGATGCTCTCGTCGAGACCGAGACCCTGTACGAGCTTGGAAGCGTCGCTTTCCGCCTCCCAGCCGTTGAGCTCGGCGAACTCGGCTTCAAGCTCGCTCGCGCGGTTGCCGTCCTCCTCGGAGAAGTCCTCCTTGGCGTAGAGCTCGTCCTTCTCCTTCATGACCTCGTAAAGGCGCTTGTTGCCCATTATTACGGTGTCCTGTACGGTGTACTCGTCGAATGCGAAGTGATCCTGGCGC
>JAFZOA010000385.1 GCA_017550775.1 Ruminiclostridium sp.
AGAAAGGAGCATTTGACAAGTCCGTTTCTGAAAGAGAAAATGATTATGGTGCTATATATAGCACCGATACCGATAATAATTTAACCGAAAAGGAGAATGAAGATGAGATTAGTAATAGCAGAAAAACCGTCGGTAGCGCGTGATATAGCTGCTGTTATCGGTGCAACAGAAGTGATTGACGGGGCAATACGCGGTAACGGATACATAGTAACGTCCGCAAGAGGTCATTTAGTCCGTTTCAAAGAGCCGCAGGAGTATGACAGTAAATACTCTACCTGGAAATTGGAAGATCTGCCGATAATGCCGCCTTTTGAGTTTGTGCCTATTGAGGACGCAGCTGATGTGCTTGACAGGCTCACCAAACTTATGAACAGCAGTGAAGTTGACGAGATCATCTGCGCTACAGACGCGGGACGTGAGGGTGAGTGCATTTTCAGATACATTTACGATTACATAGGCTGTAAAAAGCCTTATAAGCGTTTATGGATTTCATCACTTACAGCGGAGAGCATTAAAAAGGGATTTGAGCATTTGCTCTCTGGCAACGAAAAAGACAAGATGTATAAGGCAGGACTTACCCGCGCCAAGATAGATTGGCTTTGGGGTATGAACTTAACGCGGCTTTATACAAAGCACCTTGACGCTATATGCACTATCGGACGGGTTCAGACCGCTGTTGTCAATATGATAGTACAGCGCGACAAGGAGATAACCGACTTTGTGAAAAAGCCGTTCTACAAGCTCAAACTTGATAACGGCGCTGAGTGGTTCGATAAGACAAGGGACTATTTTACTGAACGCTCGGAAGCAGAAACAATCAAGGCTAAGTGCAGTAATGCGGATTGTAAGGTCATATCTGTAAAATCGGAGAGAAAAAAGGAAAACCGTCCGCTGTTATATTCGCTTACATCGTTACAGATAGACGCAAATGAAAAGGTCGGTTTTTCCGCAGCTACAACGCTTGCCGTAATGCAGACGCTTTATGAAAAGAAGCTGCTTACCTATCCCCGCACCGACAGCAACTATCTCACGGACGATATGTCTGCGATACTTTATGATCGTGTAAATGCCGTTATGTCCGTTGACATCAGAGCTGCGGAATTGATAAAAAACGGTCTGAACATAGACAGCAGGATAATCAATAACAACAAAGTTTCCGATCATCACGCTATTATCCCTACGGAAAATATAGCAACGGCAGCAGATATGGAGTTATCAGCAGATGAAAAGACAATTCTGAATATAGTAATAACACGTTTCCTCGCCTCGCTGTCGGGACAGTATGACTATGAAGAAACTGAATTTATCTTTGAAGTATCCGGCGAGACATTCAGATGTAAGTCTAAAGTTCCTAAAAATCTCGGCTGGCGTAGATTTTATGATGAAAAAAGTGATAGTGAAAATGTTATGACCTATTCAGAAGGTGATACATTCAAGATAAATTCACCTGAGATAACGGAGGGCGAAACACAGCCGCCTAAAAGGTATTCGGAAAGTATGTTGCTAAAGACAATGGAGAACATCGACAGGCGCATTGAGGACAAAGAGCTTGCTGAATATGTGTCTGAACGCGGCATAGGTACTCCCGCTACCCGCGCGTCTATTATCGAGCATATCATAAAGAAAGGATATGTCGAACGCAAGGGAAAACAGCTTACCGCGACTGAAAAAGGAAAAATGATAATGGACATTCTTCCCGATGAAGTAAAGTCTGTCGAGATGACCGCAACAATGGAGTTGCAATTAAAGGCAATAGAAAACGGTACTGTCAAAGCCGAAGAAGTTGTTGATAGCATTTGTAAGAAGATCAATGACATTATCGAGCTTGAGCGTGGCAAGGAACACATATCACTTGCGCCCAACCGTGAAGTATTCGGCTGTTGTCCGAAGTGCGGCGGCAACGTATATAAGTACGCAAACGATAAAACCGCTGTGTATTACTGTGAAAATTCTCCGGCAAAGTGCTTTTTCAGACTGTATTCTGACGATTACTTCTTCACGTCCAAAGGCAAAACGCTGACAGACAGCATTATGAAAGCACTTCTGTTAAGAGGAAAGACAAAGTTAAGCGGTCTGAAATCTCCGCGTACAGGCGGTACTTATGACGCGGTAATATCATTCAAAGATCGTAAGGATAAGAACAACAAGACCAAAGTCGGTTTTGATATGACTTTTGTGAATGATAAGAAGTCGGTGAAATAAAAGGAGGGTTTTGACTTGTATTTCTTTCGTATAGAAATTTACAGCTTTGACGACGCGGCAAAAACATTCTATATCGTCCCCGAACAGAATGCCGATGAGAAAGGTGTTCCGTTTGATACGAAGTTCGTTATGCAGACGACAGAATATAAGCAGTTGCTAAAAGATACGCAGACAAGCATAGTGGACGGTAACTACATCGAGTATAAGACTGATATGTTTACCGAAACTATCACGCAGGAGCAGTTTGAACAGCTTAAAAATGACAATAAGCTGCAGGAGATAGAAACGAACAATTTTACGATACAGACAGGTTTCAAGTCCAAAAAGGGCGGCAGGCTTGATATAAAGATGATACTTATAATCGGTGCTGCTGCGGTCCTGGGTATCGGCGGTCTTGCTCTCACCTTTTCAAAGGACATCGCCCCAAAAGAGCAGGAAGTTACAGAAACATCGGAAACTACTGTCATTCCCGTTCTTGTAAGTGAAACGACAGCAGAGACAGAAGTATCCGAAGTCACAACGGAAGATACCACCGCCGACACGACAGAGCCGCCTACCGAAAGCACCGAGGAATATGTTGACGAGCCTGTGGAAACGGTTGAAGAAGCCGAAGAAGATACCGACGAAAGCGGCTACACACGCGGCGGTTACAGTGGACGTTCTACGAGCAGTTCAAGCAATTCAACCGGAGAATATACGATCACTTTCAGCTTAAACGGCGGTGAGGGCATAATAGAGCCTATCACTTCAAAAGCAGGACAGTATGTAACGCTCCCCCTTGCTGAAACAGTGTCAAAGACCGTATCGAAAAAAGGACACAAGCTGATAGGGTTTTCCGATAACACAGAAATCGCGTATCCGCTGTACGACTATAAAATGCCGTCCGAAAATGTGACCTTGTTTGCCGTATGGGAGCCTGATACATTCATCGTCACATACAATTCCAACGGCGGTACGGGACAGTTATCCCGCGCAGAGGTCAGATATGGCTCGGAAATTCCTCTCCCGACAGACGTTTCGGTATATAAAAAGGACTTGTATCTGTCGGGCTGGGCGGAAACCGATAATGCCAAATCAGCGTTAAAGGCTCTTAAAATGCCGGCAGAGGACATCACTCTATATGCAGTATGGGACGAAAAGCCGCCTGTCGGCAGGATAACACTGCACTATGACGATAGTGTGCAGATCGTAGAAAAGGAGATCGGCTCAACTGTGGATATGCTTGACAGTTTCGGCATATTCAAGGACGGATACTCTGTCGAGGGGTGGTATTTTGAAAACTCGCCCGTCCGCATTGAAAATCTTTATGTTGACGGAGACTGTGATCTTTACGCAAAATGGCAGGAAGCGGAATACATAACAGTCAAGATAGACAGGAGCTATCTGAACGCAAAGCCTGAACAGTACAAGATACCGCTCGATATGACGGGAAAAGGTACATTAAGACTACCCGCGGTGGATAACAAAGCGGATATATTCAGCCACGTTGAGGGCTGCACTTACGGTTACTCCGATAAACCGCAGACAGAGGAATACGGCACGATAAAGTATTTCGGCGATACAGAATGTGAATTTACTCACGATACTACGCTGTACCGCGTTCTCAATGTTTACGGCGGTGGAAAAGGGACAAAAGAAAATCCGTATGTCATCAGCTATTACGATCAGCTCTTACGGCTTGCGGAACAGGGAGCAAAGGGATATTTTATTCAGACGGAAGATATATCATTCCCGTCCTCTGCCGAACGAAAACCGATAGATACAGTAAAGCTCGGACGCGGTTATGATAATAAAAACTATGATCTGTTCGTATATGACGGTCAAGGTCATACTGTTAAAGGTCTTTCCGGTGAGGGTGGTCTGTTCGGTGAGATTGCCGGATCAACAATTAAAAATGTTGTCATAGAGGGTGCAAGCATTAAAACAGGCAAATATCAGAATGTAGGAATTGTATGTAATTCCGTCTATTCCTACTTTTTTAAATCCTCGGACGATACAGCATTTTATGGCGTGGGTAATTCAAAAATAACTGGCTGTACGGTAAAAAACTGTAAGATCAACGGCGAAAGTGCCGATAACGTAGGCGGTATCGTTGGTTATGGTGGTATAATATCGGATTGCTATGCTGAACAGGTTGAAATAATCGACGGAAAGACTGTCGGCGGTATAGTCGGTAACGCTTGTACTGTCAATGGCTGTATCACCAAAGGTATTACCGTTTCGGATAAGACCACATCTGCAGGCGGTATCGCGGGTACAGCTTACGGAACGCAGATATATGACAGTGGTGAAAAACCGTTTTGGGCGGGCGGCACTATAATAGGCTGCGGTGTAAGAACATTCGCGTCAAAGGCTGTAAACAGCGGCGGTATAGTTGGTACAGCTACTTCGGACGGGAAATCAGCGTATATTAAAAGCTGTTATGTAGCGAATATCTACCTTAATGGAAAAAATAACGGAGGCATAGCAGGAGCAGACGGAAATAGAAAAGGTCACCGTATCGCTTACTGTATCTGCGATAATACCAACGGTTATGCAGTGATAGGTGCAAGAAAAAGCACCGCCAGTAAGACAATGGTGCTTGCTGTACCCGCTGATAACAGTATCACGGTTGACGGGGTGCTTTCTATACTCAACGCCGCGGGAAGCGGTTATGACAAATGGAAACGCTCTGACAATATAAACAGCGGTTATCCATACCCGACGAACATTTTATTTTGAACAATAGGAGGAACAGAAAATGAACAAGGAAACCAAATTTGAGCAGGAAGAAAAAGCTAACGTAAATTGGCTTATGAACAAGCTTCGCGCTGTCGAGGCGGAACGTGACAAACTCGTTGACCGCATAAACAGGCTTGAGGAAACAAATGTATGTCTGCGTATCAAGTTGCAGGCTGTCAAGATCTATGTGCCTAATGAGGTGTATATAAAGAAGGTTATAATCCCGCTTGACATCGACGATGATGAACCGGACGAATACGATTGTGATGAAACATCATTTGAATAAATGATAAGGTGGTAATAGTATGTATAATAATGTTACATTAATGGGCAGGATTGCAACCGCCCCAACGATAAAGACAACAAAGACAGATGTGAAGTACGCAACT
>JAFZOA010000386.1 GCA_017550775.1 Ruminiclostridium sp.
AAGCTATACGGGCTCATGTCCGTATATCAATCTAAAACATCATCTTCGTTAGGCGGATATATCGGTTATTCCACATCTTATTTTGGGACCGGTGGCGTCGGAGTGCTGTCGGCTAATGAGAGTGGGCTGATAGGCGCTTATAACAGTGGGGCGAAGCTGATTTATGTTGAGCCGACATACAGAGAGGCGGCTACACAGTGCGCCGCGTCGGCAAGCACACTGTATATGAGCGCCTACGGAAGCGGTTCGCAAAGCTACTTGCAGGAACAGTACGGTATACGCTTGAAGGGGTTCAGCGGATATGCACAGTTCTACCCGGATTACAACACCGTGGATCTTGGAACATCATCTTATCCGTGGCGCAACTCATATACAACGGGCGGCACTTGGGCAGGCTCAGACAGGAATAAGAAAAAAGATATCAATTACGATATCGACAGTTATCTTAATGTATTCGATAAGCTGCTGCCCGTCTCCTATAAATTCAAGGACGGTACAAGCGGCAGGACGCATATAGGCTTCATCGCGCAGGACGTTGAAGACGCTATCCTCGACAGCGGTATGACTACACAGGACTATGCGTGTATCGCAAAGTCCCCGAAACAGGACGAGGAGGGCAACGTGATAGAGGGCTACGACTACTCGCTCCGATATGAGGAATTTATTGCGCTTGCAATCTACAAGATAAAGAAACTTGAAGCGCGGATCGCCGCGCTGGAGGGAGCGTAACATGCTTATATTAAAAGCCGTCGCAGCGTACACAGCGGCGCTGCAGCTCATGGAGCAGGAGCTCGACTACGACACGGCGCACGCCCTCGTCATGCTCAAGACGAGGCTGCAGCCTCACGCCGAGTGGTTCGCGATGGAGGAGATGAAGCTCGCGCAGCAGTACGGGCAAAAGGACGAGAACGGCGCAGTCAACACCGACGGCGGGCACTTTGCCCTCGTGCCGGAGACGGCCGCCGAGTACAACCGGAAGCGGCTGGAGCTGGCAAAGGTCGAGGTGCAGGAGGAGTGGACGCCTCTCAAGGTACCGAAGCCGGAGAGGATAAAGCCGGCGGTACTGGAAGCGCTGCAGGATTTCATCATATTCGGAGGCGAGTAAATGTACGGACTTCCCAACCTGCCGAGGGCGGACGGCATCCAGAAGATGTCGACCATCAAGTTCGGCGGATACAATCACACATTAGGCGCCGGCGACGGAGAGATCTGGGACGAGCAGAACATGACTTCTGACTACTACCCGGTCATGTCTCCGAGGCGGCCGAGGTACACCGTCAAGAGCAGCATCTCCAGCCCGAACGGACTGTTTTGCAAGGACGGCATCTACTACGTGTCCGGCACCAAGCTGTATAAGAACGGCACCGTGACCGGCCTGACGTCGCTGACAAATACGCGGAAGAAGATAACCGCGCTTGGCGCGTATATCGTCATCTTCCCGGACAAGGCGTACTACAACGTGCTGGACGATAGCTACGGATCTCTTGAGAGCTCTGTAGCAAATCAGTCGGTGACGATAAAGGACGGCACCTACGCCGGCGAAACCGCTGAGGCGAACACTATCTACGCGAGCGGCGTAACCTGGGGAAACTACTTCAAAGTAGGCGACGCTGTAACTATTTCCGGCTGCACTACTCACACCGAGAACAACACGACGATCGTCATCCGGGAGATCGACGGAGCGGACCTCAGGTTCTACGAGAACAGCTTCGTCATAGGCACAGGCGGCGACTCAGAGACTATCACGATATCCCGTACCGTGCCGGATATGGACTTCATCTGCGAGAACGAGAACCGTCTCTGGGGCTGCAAGGACGACACGATCTACGCATCAAAGCTGGGCGATCCGTTCAACTTCAACGTATTCGACGGCATATCCACCGATAGCTATGCGGCGAACGTCGGCAGCGCGGGGGAGTTTACCGCGTGCTGCTCTTATCTCGGATACCCGGTGTTCTTCAAAGAGGAGAACATATACAAGGTCTACGGCAACAAGCCGAGCAATTATCAGATAATGGGGAGCGCGTCCCTGGGCGTGGAGAAAGGCAGCGACAGGTCCCTTGCGATTGCCGGCGAGATTCTGTTCTATCTGTCCAGGGCCGGCATCGTAGCATACTCCGGCGGTATACCGCAGAGCGTAGCGGCTCCGTTCGGGACAGACAGATACAAGAACGCCATCGGGGGCTCCGACGGCGTCAAGTACTATGTAAGCATGCAGGGCACGAGCGGATACACGCTGTTCGTCTTTGATACCAGGACGAACCTCTGGCACAAGGAGGACGGCACCGAGGCCGTGGGGTTCGGATGGGACGGCGAGCTGTACATGCTCACGACCGAGACGACCCTGTTCCTTGGCGCGATCGGAGACCTGCTGCTGATAGGCAATCCACGCACGATACCTACGGGAGCGACGCGGGAAGGGAGTGTGTCGAGCATCGTGGAGTTTGCGGACTTCGTTGAACATTCAAAATACTCCACAAGACACGGCGCGAACAAGAAAGGCACCGGCAAGATCCAGTTGAGAGGCGAGCTCGACGCCGGCGCAAGTCTCAATATAAAGATGAAATTCGACAGCGGCGGAGACTGGATAGACGTCGCCACGCTGACGACGACTGTAAAGCGGAGCTTCTATCTTCCGATCATACCACGGAGGTCGGATCATTTTAAGATAAAACTCATAGGCACGGGCAACTGGAAGCTATGGAGCCTGTCGAGAGAATCCTACTTTGGAAGCGAACTGTAAGGGGGAGACGGTTTACTACACAGGTTACTACACATAATTTTCGGATTTATTCGGATATTTTTCCCCGTTTTTTCCCAAAACGGAAATTAACAAAGAGAAGCATAAAACCCTTGAAAACACAGCGTTTTCAAGGGTTTATCTTTGGTGACCCAGCGGAGATTCGAACTCCGGACACCCTGCTTAAAAGGCAGGTGCTCTGCCGACTGAGCTACTGGGTCATATTCGGTTTTGAAAAGTGGCAGGGATGGCAGGGCTCGAACCTGCAATGCCAGAGTCAAAGTCTGATGTGTTACCGTTACACTACATCCCCACGCAGGCCGGGCTTTCCGACTGATGCTGTAAGATGACGTCATCTCATCTGTAGAGATGACGTCATCTTATGGGGTGGGTAATGGGACTCGAACCCACGACCCTCGGAACCACAATCCGATGCTCTAACCAACTGAGCTACACCCACCATATTTGAGAATG
>JAFZOA010000036.1 GCA_017550775.1 Ruminiclostridium sp.
ATGCCTCTATCAGCTCCCCCGTGTCGTAACGCTTATTTACCGGCATTATCGCGCTTCTCTTCTCGTCGGTAGGCGCGTGGAGCGATACCGAGAGGGTAAGCCCGGTCTTCATGTCGGCAAGCTCCCGTATCCGCGGGACTATACCGCAGGTGGAGAGCGAAACATGACGCAGGCTCATGTTCTTTCCCTTTTCCGAAGACAAAAGCGTGAGAAATCGCATCACGTTGTCGAAGTTGTCCAGCGGCTCGCCTATCCCCATTAGCACAAGGCTCTCCACCTTACGACCGCTGTCACGCTCGCTCTCGTACACCTGGAGCAGCATTTCCGACGGAAGCAGATTCCGAACATACCCGGCCTTTGTCGAGGCGCAGAAACTGCACCCCATTTTGCAGCCGATCTGAGTGGAGATACACAGCGAGTTGCCGTGCTTATAGCTCATCATCACCGTCTCACAGCGTTCCCCGTCCGCAAACCCGTACAGGTACTTGACCGTACCGTCGAGCTTAGATTCAAGCTTACGGACGATTTCGGCGCGGGGTATCTCGTACAGGCTGTCCAACCGCTCTATGAGGGATTTCGGTATATTGGAGCACTCCGCGAATGATACGGCGCGCTTGACGTGGAGCCAGTCATAAAGCTGTCCCGCACGGAACTTTTTCTCCCCGAGCGCGGTGATATCCGCTTCAAGCTCGGAAAGCGTCATTGAAAGAATGTCTTTTTTTGTCATTGTGTCTTTTTACAGAAGTGTCTGAACGAAAGTATCCCTATCGGAAGGAAGTATATGCACCAGAAAACAAGTGCCGCTACGCCGCCGGAGCTTGTATCGCCGTCCGCCATCCCCTTAAAAAGCCCGGTCATCGGCATTATCAGACAGCTGATAAAGAATACCCCGTGTATAAGCATCAGTATCTTAAGCAGCTTGTCCGCCTTGTCGCGCTTTTTCAGAGACAGCCCCGTGAAGAAGGTCGAGAGCGCCATTATCCCGTACCCAAGCAGATCATAACTGAACAGAAGTCCACCCCTGCTGTAGTCAAGTATCTGCATAGCCTGCTCGTTCAGGTCGTCAAGCCGAACAGCGGTAAGCTGAGCGAAATACACCTGCATTATCAGCACCGAGTACACCGCCGCGAATATCACCCCGAGAAGCGCCGCAGCGCTGTTGTGTGCGGTGCGCTCATGGTAGAAGCCCACCGTCATCATTATAAAGCCTATCGGAAGTATCAGACAAACAAAATAGCTTCCGAACGTAAACCCTGTTATCAGGAAGACCGCGAACAGAAATACCGTCACTGTCACGATCATTGCCCCGGTCTTTGCAATTGCACCATTCATGCTATTTCCTCTCAAATACGGCTGTGAAAAAGCCGTCCCCACCCCCGTCGCCGGGGAAATATGTCTCTGTTTTTATAAGTGTGAATTCCGGATCACCGGCGGCGAGCCACTCCGCTATATCCTCATTCTCCGCGCGGTTCAGCGTACAGGTCGAGTACACAAGCCGTCCGCCGTGCTTCACATAGCCTTTCGCGTTCCCGGCTATCTTTTTCTGTATTTCCGGCAAGCCCGCGATCTCGTCCTTGCGCTTATATTTTATCTCCGGCTTCCGGCGTATGACACCGAGACCGGAACACGGTACGTCGCAAAGCACCCTGTCCGCTTCCGGAAGCGTGCTGTCGTGGACCGACGCGTCGCCTACACGCGCAGTCACGTTCCCGAGCCCGAGACGCAGCGCACCCTGTTCGATAAGCTTCACCCGGCTTTCGTAC
>JAFZOA010000387.1 GCA_017550775.1 Ruminiclostridium sp.
ATAGTCCCGCTTACCGCCGAAAGCCCCACTCTCACCTTCAACAAGATCGGCCGTCACCAGTCTCAGCTCGTCCGCACCCGTATCTGCACCGACAAGAGCCCGTGGCTCGCGGAGTGCAAGGTCGGCGATATCCATACTATCCCGATATCCCACGGTGAGGGTCGCTTCGTTGCGAGCGACGAGGTGATAAAGAAGCTCATCGCGAACGGTCAGGTGGCTACACAGTACGTTGACCTTAACGGCAACCCGACAATGGAGCTTCGCTACAACCCGAACAGCTCCATGTACGCTATCGAGGGTATAATCTCCCCGGACGGCCGCGTACTCGGCAAAATGGGTCACAGCGAGAGAATTTCGGCTGACTGCTGCACCAACGTTGACGGTATCAAGGATCAGCCGCTCTTCGGAAGCGGAGTCCGCTACTTCTCATAAACAGATAATCGGTTTCCCGGTCGTGTATCCTGACGGTAGGCGGCCGGGAAATTTTTCCGTAAACGTGAAAGATTCCGTTCCGTTTTGCGACTGTATAAGTGAAGGTATATCCGAACAAGACGGACGATCGGATAATGACGGAAGTATTGCGAAGGACGGGGGAGCGAGAAATGGAAGACGCGGGGATAATCGAGCTGTATTTCAGGCGCGACGAGGCGGCGATAAAGGAAACGGACATCAAGTACGGCGCGTACTGCACGGCGATAGCGCTCGGACTGCTGCAGATCAACGAGGACGCGCAGGAATGTGTGAACGATACATACCTGTCGTCGTGGGAGCAGATACCGCCGCTGGTACCCGATTGCCTGCGGGCATTCCTCGGTCGGGTCACGCGCAACATCGCGATAGGACGGTACAGGAAAATGCACGCGAGGAAACGTTATGACGGAATGGAGGTCGGGCTTTCGGAGCTCGCGGAGTGCTTACCCTCCGATAAGAACGTTGAGCGGGAGTACGACGCGAAGGAACTCGGCGGGCAGATAAGCGACTGGCTGGACGGGCTTTCCGTGCCGGACAGAATGGTGTTCGTGCGAAGGTACTGGTTCGGTGATACGGCGGCTCTGCTCGCGAAGAAAACCGGCATTTCCGAGGCGGGGATGTCGAGGAAGCTGTCGCGGCTCCGGGCGGGTCTGAGAGATTACCTTACGGAAAGGGGGACTGAGCTGTGAGCGACAAGGGCATGAAAATGTATGACGCGGTCACGGAGATACGCGACGACATAGTTGAGCAGGCGGCGGACTATCGGTTTAAGAAGTCCCCGGCGCGCCTGATAAAGCCGATCGGTATCACGGCGGGAGTTTGTGTCGCGGTAGGAGCAGCGGTGTTTGCTGCTGTGACGATTCCCGGGATAACAGTCAGCCCGGCGACGGGGCAAAACGGTGAGGTCACAACTGCGGGTGCGGCGGGTACATACGCTCCGGACGGTTATCCGAGCGCGGGTGATGTTCCCGCATACGGAGGCGGCGGCGATGCTGTGACAGTCGTTCCCGGCGGAACTGTTGCCGGCGGTGAAAATTGGTTCTGGATAGAGCGGTACAAGCCGCCGGTGATGCCCCTTGCCGCAGCGGAGGAATGCGACGGTCTGACCGCGGAGCGCGAGCTGACGTTTGAGCTGAAAAATGAGAACTTTCCCGCCAATTTAGCCGATGCCGACGATAAGCGGCAATTTATAGGCGTGTTCACCGCCGTGGACGGCTACACGCTTACCAACACCACCGGCGCGGACAGGACAGTAAAGCTCATGTACCCGTTCAGGTGCGCGCTCAACGACCTCGAAGGCAAGCAGACCGAAGTCGTGTGGGGCGAGAATTATCCGACGATAACGGTAAACGGCTCGGAAATAAAGGCTGAGTTCGTCGCGGGCGGCTACAGCGGAGCCTTTGCGAGCGCCGCCTACCCCGCGCTGAGTGACAGGTCGAACCTTTACGACTTCCGCATCAGCGATGAGTATATCGGGCTGCTCGGGGACGGGACGTATCTGCGGAACGCTCTCTCTGCGGCACCGACCTTTGACGAGCCGGTAATAGTGTACCGGGTACACGACTACGGCGACTCCGTCGGAACTACGGGTGCGGCGGCTATCGCGGTGAGCTATAAGCCCGGGAACAACTCGCGTATCACCACGTTCGGCTTCAACGGTTACAATGAGAACAGCGTTTCCCGCACGGACAGCTTTTTCCTGCGTGAAGGTCAACTCTATACCGGCAGCAGGTTCATCATCGTCCGCGGCGACGATATAAGCTGCGTTACCCTGAACGGCTATCCGAACGGCGCCTGCGAGCCCGGCACCGAGGTGCCGTATATATACGGCGAGGTTGAGCGGCTCGAAATGACATACGGAGAGCTGCTTCCGAAAATAATACTTGCGTCCGTGGAGAAGGACTGGAACTGCTCCGGAGCGTATGAGAGCTGTAAAAGCGGTCTGCTGTCCGAAAGCGCGCTGTGTAATGCCGTTATCAAGTATCTGAGCGCATATGGGGCTTACTCCGACAGACCGATAGAAAGATATATGGGGCTCGGCGACTTACAGTTCCAGATAGAGGACGCGGTACGGTGCGAGCGGATAATGTACTCGGCGTTCGAGGTGACGATACCCGCGGGCGGGAGCGTTACCGTCACCGCGAAGCTCACCCGCGAAGCGTACATGGACGTTGACAGGAGCACGGGCGATATCATATACAGCCTCGAAATGTTCCCCGCCCTCGGGAGCACGCCTGACTTTTTGGCTCAGACGTTCACGGTCACGGGTATGCCCGACGCGGACATCACCGAAAGCAATGTCGGCACGCAGGTAACGGACGGGGTGCTCAGAACAGAGATCTCCGGCTCGGAGCGGGTATATTCCCTGCGGTTCGCACCAAAGTACCGGTAACATAAGACAGACCCGGCGCATTGCCCCGAAAGCGGGTAATGCGCCTTTTTGCTGTGTTTTCGTATATAGGCGCATTTGTTTTCTGTTCCCGGTCAACGGCGAGAGAGAAAGGGAATACTCCGGGGTTTGTCCGCATATTGTTTAGGGAATGGGGTGGTGGTATGACGGACGAAAAAACGGTGATACTCGCGGAACTGAAACGGATCGAAGCAATGCTGTACAAGAACGAGCAGCTTTTTGACCTCACGGCGGACAGTGCGGACACGGAAGCGCTCATCTACGAGCACAGAGCGCTCGAAGTCCGCCGTTCCGCGCTGTACGCACGGGCAAAGGAGCTTGGTATAAGGGAGGAATGTATATGTGGGAGACAGGGGCGTTATGTGTGACCGGGGTGATAATGGCGGCGATGTATTCGCGCACGTCCTACCCGAAGCTGTACGCGTTATTCAATACGGCTGCGGGCGCGCTTAGCCTGATAGCCTCGGAAACGGTGTTTTCCGGCGGGCTTGAGGGGATAACCCCGTACAGCGCGGCGCTCTCGGTGATACTCGGGGTGCCGGGTACGATAGCGCACAGGCTGTTACAGATGATGTAGGAGGGTGAAAATGACAGTAAAGGTTATGTCGGCGGACGCTGTGACAGTACCGCGTGAGGTGCCCGTCCCGACAGAGCGGGCGGAGGAACAGCCGGTTCAGGAGACCGGACAGGCCGCAGCGGCACCTTACGCATACACGGAAAGCGTGTACAGGAGAGCCGCTTCCCGGAGGCGTACCGTGGGCTTCGGCGATATCGTGTTCGTACAGCTCGTCCTGTCCGCGCTGCTCGCGGTGGGGCTGTGGGCGGGAAGCGCCTTCGGGAGCCCGGAGATAAGCGGGATATGCGCAAGGGTCGCGGAGCTTTTCCGGTAGAGTTCGAGGCGCGGTTCTCGTTCTTCGCGGTGCTCGGGTTTCTGGTGTGCACGGACAGGGACGGGGTATCGCTGATGTGCGCGGGAGCCTGTCTGCTGCACGAGCTCGGTCACCTTGCGGTAATGCTCATCGAGAAGCGCCCGCCCGACGGGATAGTGCTGTACGGCGGGGGAATACATATTCGCGGCGGAAGTACGAGCTTTCCGGCGGCGTCGGCGGGGGTGGCGGTGAACACGGCGCTGTTCCTGCTGTGCGGTCTGATACCGTGGGAGAGCAGGGATATCCGGCTGTTCGGGGTGGTGAACCTGCTGATAGCGGCGTTCAACCTGTTACCGTTCGGTGAGCTGGACGGGAAGCTGATGCTGGACAGGTCGCTGACTATGGCGTTCACACCGCAGACCGCTGTGCGCGTATCGGAAATATGCGAACGGCTCGTGCCCGCCATACTTGTCCCGGCGGTTATCGTGCTTGCGTTTACGGGTTTTCTCAACTTTTCGGCGGTAATTTTCCTGATTTACGTTTTAGCAGTTGAAATTCCGGAGAAAATATAGTATAATGGTATCTATACGGTTCCGTCCCTCTGCGGGGAAGGAAGCCGGACATTCACCGGAATTTTGATTGGAGATTAAACGATGTACAAGGACAAGCTGGACAGGATATTGCTCAAGGTGCAGAAGCCGTCGCGTTACATAGGCGGGGAGCTCAACTCTGTGGAAAAGGATCCGGAAAAGGTGACGATGCGGTTCGCGTTCTGCTTCCCGGACACCTACGACATAGGAATGTCCCACCTCGGCATGAAGATACTGTATTCGCTGATAAACGAGGTGCCGGAGTACTGGTGTGAGCGCGTGTTCATGCCGCTCCCGGACATGGAGGAGCAGATGCGGAAGCATGATATCCTGCTTTACGGGCTCGAAAGCTTAGAGCCTGTACGGGACTGCGACTTCATAGGCTTCACGCTGCAATACGAGCTTTCGTTCTCGAATATACTTGCCATGCTCGACCTTGCCGGGCTCCCGGTCTACGCGAAGGACAGGGAAAGCCTTACCCCGATAGTCTGCGCGGGAGGTCCCTGCTGCTGCAACGCCGAGCCGATCGCGGATTTTGTCGATCTGTGTATTCTCGGCGAGGGCGAGGAAGTGAACTTAGAGCTCATGCGGCTGCTCGAACAGTGCAAGGCGGAGGGCGTGAGCAAGCACGAGTTCCTTGTCCGTGCGGCAAAGATCGGCGGGGTGTATGTTCCCTCGCTCTACGACGTGCGGTACAACGAGGACGGCACCGTGAGCAGCATAACCCCGCTCGAGGGCGCGCCCGCGAAGG
>JAFZOA010000388.1 GCA_017550775.1 Ruminiclostridium sp.
AGCGGGACTCAGCACGGACGGCGTGACCGAGATCGAGGACATTTACCACATCGAGCGCGGCTACGACAATATGGATGGAAAACTTCGCGCAATGGGCGCGGATATTGTGAAGAGAACATTCTCTGAAAGAATCAGACAGGCGATATGACATCAGACCTGTGACGGCTGATAAATAACTCGGAACATGACCCCTGTACGGAAAGGTACAGGGGTTTTATATTGTTTGCCCAAATCGGGCTTACAGGCTTTTGCATTTTCTACAAAAATGATTTTTTTGCGTAAAATTGTCGGTTTTCGCTTGATATTATCGCCGTTTTGTGATATTATAAGAGGTAGAAATATGCTTTACCAAGAGGTGTCGGACACAATGAAAACATCAATACAGAAAAGACTTCTAAGGCTCGGCATACTGTGCGCGGGCATAGCTTCGTTCGCAGTCGCGATCTTCGCGGCGATAGCTGTGAATAAGGTCGAGAACAACTTCGCGGATAACTTCGGACGCACCGTCGTGAACAGCGTCGTAAACTCGCTCCAGGAGGAAATGGAGTACCTCCCCAACGGTCTCCGTGAGGCTGAACCCGGCGAGCACAGCGACATATTCGACGACGTGTTCACTCTCGGCGACCAGAAGAGCTACGATTACAGCAGCTTCAAGGCCGATTGCAGCAGTCTCTCCACAAACGGCGTGAACGTCGGATACATATCCTCCGCAAAGATATACCTCGTAGCGCTCAACAGAGGCTCGGATATCATAGTAGGCACCCTCGCCGAGGACTACTTCGACTACGCGACCGACATCATGAAGGGCGACGGTATCTACGGCTACATGATAAACAACAGCACCGGCAAGATCATGCTCTCCACCAATAAGAGCGAATGCGGCGGTAGCGTCGGCAGCAACTCCATGTACTCGAAGGTGATCAGCTCCCTTAAGTCCGGCAAGTCCGACCACGAAGGCGGCGCTATGTCCAAGTATGTGATCTATGCCGCTCCCCTTCCCGACAACAGTGAGTTCGGCGTGATCTATTGCAGCGACTCCTCGGTCATCTACTCCGGCGGGAAAATGGCGATCGTGTTCATGTTCATCTGGGCGGTCGTGCTTACGACCATAGGCGTGATCGTGTCGATAGGCGTTGCGAAGAAGATCGCGCTCTCAATAACACCTACCGCGGAGTGTCTCGAACGGTTCTCCCGCGGTGAGATCGACGACACATTCAAGGCAAATGACCGCGGCGACGAGACGGAAGTCCTCTCCCAGGCAATGGAAAAGACGATCAGAAACCTCGGAATGTACATTCACGACATAGACTATATGCTCTCCGAGATCGCGAACGGCAACCTCGCCGCACAGAGCACCTGTGAATATGAGGGCGACTTCAACAATATCAAGACTTCGCTCGACAACATAGCCGCTACCCTCAAGGGGACTATCTCCGTTATCCGCGATGCCGGCGAGCAGGTCAACAGCGGTGTTGTTGCGCTCGCAAGCGGTGCGCACAGCCTCGCCGACAACTCCGCTACCGAAGCGGGTACCCTCAAGGAGATCGACTCCCTTGTTCTCAGCCTTAACGAGAACGTAGCCTCCAACGCGGAAATGACTGACCGCATGAGAAGTCTTTCCGAGAAGACGGTCATAAACGTCGAGATCGGCAACAAGAATATGCAGAATCTCAGCGAAGCTATCGAGGATATCAGAAAAGCGTCCGTTGAGATCCAGACTATCGCAAAGCTCATCGACGACATCGCGTTCCAGACCAATATACTCGCGCTCAATGCCGCAGTCGAGGCTGCAAGAGCCGGTGACGCGGGCAAGGGCTTCGCAGTCGTGGCCGACGAGGTGCGCAACCTTGCAAGCAAGTCCGCGGAAGCCGCAAAGGACGCGGTTGCCGTGATCGGGCGCTGCGTGGCTGCGGTGGATCAGGGCGTACAGCTCAACCGCTCGGCAAGCGAGTCTCTCGACGAAGTAAACACTTCCGTACAGGAGTTCAGCGTTCTTGTGGGCAAGATCGCGGATTCCTCGAAACAGCAGGCATATGACATCAACACGGTCAACAACGGGCTTACAAGCATCACCGGCGTGGTACAGAGCAACGCCGCGACTGCGGAACAGTCCGCCGCAAGCTCTCAGGAGCTCGCAAATCAGGCGCAGGTGCTCGAACAGCAACTCCGCATATTCAGAACATGATCTGCTTCTGCTCTCCCCCTTTCCGGGAGAGCAAAGCTATGTAATGGGAAATTTCGGCTGGCTTCCCTGCTCCGCTGAGGCGAAGAGACCGCCGGTAAAGAGGTTTATCAACATGAAATTTGTAATTCAGCGCGTAACTCACGCCTCCGTCACCGTTGACGGGAACACGGTGGGAAGCATAGGGCTCGGCTTCCTCGTGCTTATCGGGGTTGCAGACAGCGACACCCGGGAAACTGCGGACAAGCTCATAAAGAAGCTGCTCGCGCTTCGGATATTCGACGACGAGAACGGCAAGACCAATCTCGCGCTCGGTGACGTGAACGGTGAGCTCCTGCTTATCTCGCAGTTCACGCTCTACGCCGATTGCAGGCACGGCAACCGCCCATCCTTCATAAAGGCGGGAAAGCCCGACCACGCCAACGAGCTGTACGAGTACATCATTTCCGAGTGCTCAAAGCATTTCCGCACGGAGAAGGGCGTTTTCGGAGCGGAGATGAAGGTGGAGCTGCTCAACGACGGCCCTTTCACAATAATCTTTGACAGCGACCAGATGTAAATAAATGGTCAATTTTATATTCAAAAGGAGAATACAGGAATGGATATCAGTACTATGAATTTCGGAGTTGACGGC
>JAFZOA010000389.1 GCA_017550775.1 Ruminiclostridium sp.
CAGCACTGTATTTCTTCTTTAACTCGGACATCTTCATACCACCGGCAATATCCTTTA
Source organism: Ruminiclostridium sp. (assembly GCA_017550775.1). The sequence continues at coordinate 58 of JAFZOA010000389.1, forward strand.
CCGCAGCTACAACTTTTTGCGCACCTTTCTTCTCTGCTTTCTCTGTAAACGATTCCAAGATCTTTCCACCCATATTATCCATCTCCTTTCTTGCCTTCTTCTGCGACCGCAACATATAGTCCATTATCTCAAGTATATATCCCAGCAGATCTCCATATAGTTCAGATGCTCCGTTTTCTTCGAGAACCTTCTCCATCTTTGAGTAAATATCAAGATACTCTTTTATAAGTGCTTCAAGCCTCTTAGCGTCTTTATCTAATGTCTCCAGCTCCTCTTCATAACGCATAACGTAGAACGGCAGGAATAGAAGAAGCTTCTTACGGAATATTACACTCTTTGTATAGTTCTGGACTTTAATTACCTTTGATTCATAGGTCATCTTCTGTCCGTTTGGTGTACTTACTTCCACCGTCAGTTTATCCGGGGTATTCTTCGTATGTCTCAAGTAAATAACAGCTGATTCAGGCAGTTCCACATGAAGATAATCCTTTTTCTTCCTTGCATGCTCCAGGGCTATCTCAAAATCGTATTCAAACATCCGGATAGCCATTGTTTTATCTTCATTTGACTGGCATTCCACATGATAAATATGCCCTTCGATCAGGAAAATACTATCGGTAACTATCTTTCCGTCTTTTCTGTAAAACTCATTCTTTAACTGTTCGAACTCAGTATCCATACGATACTTTGTTCCAAACGCATCATTTATAACAGGAATAACGAACTGGGGCATACGGCTTATGAGTGTACGATACACATCATCAAAAATCGTAGGCGAAAATTCTGTATTCTCCTTAATTGCCTGCTTATCCGTCCTTTTCTCTGCTTTCTTCAGCTTTTCCCTGCCGGAAGCTTTTTTACTTGCCATTTACTGTCTCCTTGCCGTTTTATTAAGTATATTATACTGCTATTTTGGATAAATAACAATCGAAATAAACGGCTATGGTCGGGTAAAAAGCTGAAATCCCATAAAGTCTTTTAGAAAATTGCCTCAGTTGGTTGCCGTACCCCCCCCGCTTTATACGAAAAGGGAGCAGCCTCGGAAATCTCTGGGCTGTTTAACTGTTTGTTTTCTTTCGTTTATTTGAAGTAGAATTTCTAACGTTTGTGTAATACACCGTTTTTCCTACAGGTTCCTGTAACCTCCCCCAAAGTAATCTGTACATTTCATAGAAAATGATTTTTCAGAAATGCTAAAATAATTGCAGTAATTTTCAGAAATTTATCGTTTATTATAGAAGTTTAACAGGAGACCCGAACTATGCTGACATTTACCCTTTCTCTCATCGACGAGCCGTCCGATAGAGAGAAATTCAATGAGATATATCGGAAATACAAAAATATGATGTTCTATAAAGCTATGTCTTTGCTACACGACGAAGTGCTCGCGGAGGAAGCCGTTCAGGAAAGTCTGATAAAGATAGTGAAAAACATCTCAAAAATCTCCGATGTTAATTGCAGTAAAACGAAGGCTTTTATCGTTATTATTGTCAGAAACACTTCGCTTGACATAATAAGAACCGAGCATATCGGAGAGACCGTGCCGCTCGGTGATGAAATCATTCCCGATGTCTCACAGGATGTGCTCGAAAAGTTGGTAAGCAGGGAAGGTTATGAAAAGCTGATGTCTGCGGTGAGTGAGCTTGACGATATTTACAGAGATATCCTTACTCTGCGCTATGTTTACGGCTACGGAAACGACGAGCTCGCGAAGCTACTCGGATTATCGCGGAGAACTATAGAATCGCGGGTGTATCGCGGTAAGAAAATGCTTATTGAGAGGCTGGAGGGATACTTCGATGAATAACAAGGCAAATAACGCGGTATTCGATGTCATACTTGCCGAGGCTCTGAAAGAAAACTGCGTCAGAGAACTATCAAAGCCCGATGAAAAGCTACCGAAACACGAATTTTCTCCGGACTTCGATAAAAAGGTAAAGCGCTTATCCCTAAGCATAGACCGCCCCGAAAGGATAAAACACACCGGAAAAGCTGTCCGAAAGATAATGCTATCTGCTGCGGCAGCAATGGGTATTGTTTTCTGTGTATTCCTCACGCAGCCACCGGTGTTCGCATCGGTGGAGAGAGTGATAAAGAACAGTCTGCCCTTCTACGATATTTTTATGTTCAAAGGTGAAGCCGACAGGCAGAGCTTTGACAGCGGCAAGACTTTCGGATATGTTCCGGACGGCTATTCGCTGCGAACGGTGATATACAATACCGAAAGCGTTTTTCAGGTGTATAACAGTGCCGATGATTCGCAGATAAGATTCAGATACGGCACAGCCGACCATTCCGTGATAACACAGGAAACAGACAGCCGCAAGGTGGAGACATTCACCAGAAACGGAATGGTCTATCATTATTACGGCTCACGACACAACACGAAAAATACTTTGCTGTGGTATGATGACAACTGCTATTATCAGCTTGACGCACAGCTTGAAAAAAATGAGCTTCTGAAGATAGCAGAAAGTATAAGGTAGGAGAAGAATATGAAAATAACAAAGAAAACCGCGGTCTGTGCTGTATGCGTCACGCTCATGCTGTTGTCGGGCTGCAGGGATTCCGCGAAAAATGTGGGACTCGGCAGCTTTATTACCGAAGAGAATGTGCAGGATGTAGACTTCGCTCCGATATATCCGAAGGAAGGGGAATATTTCAATTATTTCGCAGTTATCGACGACGCGCATACCGCCGTTATCAGCTATTACGAAACTACTGAATACACAGACTTCAATACATTTGTCATATACGAAAACGGCGCGCGGGTGTATGAAAAGCAGATCTCCAACCGCTTTGATTCGCTTTGCTATGACAGTGAAAACGACTGCTTCTATTCTCACAACAATTCCGACGATACATTTTACAGACTCGACCGCGATTTCAACATTACCGGAATTGTTGCGGAGAACATACATCTGTTCTACACCAAAAGCTCCTATGTGCATAACGGGAAGCTCTGGTTCAACGCAGTCACGAAATTTCACTCGCAGGATGTGGAAGAAAGGCAGAGGGAAATACAGGAAATGACGGATAACGGTACTCTGAGTGATTATCACGATAACGGCGAAACGTTGTTCATAGTCAATCTGAAAGACAATTCCGTCAGAAAAGCCGATATCCCGAACCTAATCTGTGATTTCTGCGACGGCGTAAATGTATATTGCTACACCTGCAAGGACGAAAAATATGAGCTTTGCAGGCTTGACGAAAACGGCAGTATCGCGGCAAAGACCGTGCTTCGAGACACCGGATATATCAGATCGTTCATTCTTCGCGGGAACGATCTGCTGTACAGCACAAATGAATCCCTGTTCTTTACCAAGAAAGACCTCGTTACCGGACTTGTGACTACGAACGAGGAGGATATCTACGCTCTTAACAGTGGCGATCTTCAGATGTATAAGGGCAATCTGATATGCAACGACAGAATGAACCGCCGCATAATAGCCTACGGACAGGAAAAGAACGAGTCGGTCACGGCAGAGCTGAAACACGCGGGAGAAACGCTGGTGCTTGGGCAGATACAAAGTGAAATGATATCGCTAAAAATACAGGATATAACGAAGGATACTGGTATCGAGCTTACCACAGCTACCTACCCCATGGAGGAGGACGAGCTGTTGATAAAGCTCATGGCAGGCGACAGCGATATAGACATATATTTCATTCACTCGGCAAGAAATATCGGCAGAAATCTCTGCAGGAACGGCATTTATGAGGATATGAGCGGCTCCACGGTATTACAGACTGAGTTTTCAAGGTATTTTGACTATCTGTCCGATTATTGCCGAAACGGGAATGATATATGGTGCGTTCCGATACGTGAGGATCAATTCGGGACATTCTATATCCCCGAAAATATGGAATCAGCGGGTATCGTACCCGCGGAGCTCACGACCTTTGACGGATATATGGGTGCTCTCGAAAAAGCCCAAGCCGACAGCGAGCATATCTGCTATTCCAACTTCGGCAGCTTTGCCGACACCGTCCTGCATGACAGCTATAATGTGAATTACAGCTATACCAACTATGACACCGAGCTGTACAGGCACCTGTTCAGGGCGCTTTATGACGGATGGGATCACAATAAGACGCATGGCGAGCACCCGCTTTTCAACAATCCTTATGCCGAGCGTGGCTATACACGGGATATGGAATTTGATACCGGAAAGATCATTTTCAAGACAAGTATATTCAGCGACCTGCTCCCCGACGACAATAATATGGATAACTGGCGTGCCATACCGTTTCCGCATATAACGGGAGACTCTGACAAGAACCCCGCGATACTTGAATACGCGGTGATAAATCCGTTTGGGAAGAAAAAGGACGCGGCGCTCGAGCTGCTTGAATATGTGGCCGTCAACATCAGTAAATACGGCAAGTATTATCGTTCGGGCAGCTCTGCGAACTTCTTCTATAAGGATAAAGCGGACTATGAAGGCATTTACGATACCGAAAGCCCGCTGTTTGACGATATTTACAACGCTTATGTTAACGGCGCAATATGGGAAGCGGCATACCCATCGGAGGCTGAGTATTTTGTGTGGGAATATCAGGACGGCAGGTATTCGCTCGATGATGTGATAGAACATCTGGAGCATATTACGGAGATGGCACAAAATGAGTAAGAAATTCACAAGAAAGATGTTTTTTATCGGTCTTCCAGCGATAGCGGGCTTTCTGTCAATGTATGTCTATCCAATGCTTCGGGTAGTGTATTACTCTTTGATAAACAACACCTATCACGCGAAATTTGTAGGTCTCGCAAATTACACCGAGGTGCTGGGCAACAGATATTTCCGGCTCGCCATGCGCAATACGGTGATATTCTCGGCGGTATCGGTATTTCTTCTGCTTCTGATTGCCGTGGTATTATCGTATTACATTCTCATGAATGGAAATAGGATGAATCGCCTGCTTGCATGCGCGATTCTGCCTGCAGCGGTACCGAGCGCAGCGATGATTTATGTATGGCGGGCCTGTTTCGCCAACTTTTATTATGATGAATTATGCAGACATAATTTTTGGGGGAATGCATTTGAGATACTTCCGGTATTGACGTTGTTTTTATGGAAAAATGCCGGAATATCGGCGATTATCGTTACCGCC